>JAACJW010000001.1 GCA_021378525.1 Ureaplasma sp. Hg2
ATAATAATTCACTTTTTTATTTTAATGATACTATAATATTAGAAACACAAAGGAGTGACTATGGGCAGAAGAAAGAAATCAGCAAATGTGGTTAAACCTCAAATTGCTAATGCAAAAGATATTTCCACTACAATCTTTAATGATTTATATGAAGCAAGTCTTGTTGCCTCTAAATGTCCGTATTGTGAATCGATTAAATTCGTCCCATTGAAAAATGATAGCAAACGATTTAGATGCAAAGAATGTAAAAAAAACTTCGGTGCTAAAACTGGAACGATCTTTTTTAATAGTCGCTACACAAACGCTAGATGAACGCAATTATTAGAGGCGATGATTAAAGATTTAACGGCTGAGCAAACTTCTAAAAAAATAGATACATCAACCGCTATCGCTGAAATGAAATGAGATAAAATGTTTCATGCTGTTGATTGAGACTATTACAATGTTACCGTTCGTGAAAAACCTAGCAAAAATATTTATGGAACTTTTGAGTTAACGTTCTAGGATTAAAATTTAAGGAGATAAAAATGCAATCTACAACTTTTCGATGCGACCACCCAAAGGCCTCAATCATTTATTTACATGGGTTTAAAATTAACCCACCAGCTTATTTAAAATTAGCTGAACTATTTCAAAATTTGGATTATAACTTTGATGTTTTATGGTTCCCAGGCTATAACAACGCAGAAGCATTATCTAATGACAGAACCACTTTAGAACAATATGCTAGTTTGGTTAATGATTATATTAACCAGCAAAAACTTGAGAATGTTATTATTTTTGGTCATTCTATGGGTGGTGCAATCGCTGCTTTAGTTAACAACTTTAACAACAAACATGTTATTAAAACTATTTTAATCGATCCTTTCAATATTGTCTTTTATAAGAAGATGATTGCTAATTTAACAAACGACCAAGGTGAAATAAACCAAAAGTTACTAAATGATAAATTTTATCACCAAGCAATTGCCGGTTTTAATTTAAGTGATGTTGAAAAACAAACCCATTATTTACCTTTACTAAACGACATGCTAAATATTAAAACTTTGAATCAAGTGGGGAAAGCAATTACAAAATTGAAAAATACGATTGTTGTCTTCGGTTCAAATGACCCTGTTGTATGGCCACAAGATTCAATCGCGTATTTTAAGAACTTGAATTCAAGTCTACGTTTTATTGAAATCGCAGATGGCGGACATATTCCTCATTTAAGTCAGACTGATACTTTCTTAAAAATTATTTTGAAAAATCTTTAAAGACTGATTTATCTATACAAATCATAGCAAATGTTATTGTTTGCTTTTCTTGTTAACTTAGATTATAATAATATTAATTATGAATTAATATGTATTAAATACTTTTTAAAGTAATTAATTTAATTAAAAACTAAAGGACGTTATTATGGCAAAGAAAAAAACTAACTTAGCTCAAGAACAATTAACCAATGTTAGTGAACAAGCCAATCAAACCACCACCATTACTACAAAAGGAACTAGTGAAGATGCTATTAGTATTGCCTTTTTAATTAACCAGCTAATTAAACAACAACAGCAAAACGAAGAACTTGAATTAGAGGAAACACTAATTTATTAATAATCGCAATAAAAAAACAATTGAACATGACTCAAGCCATGTTCAATTGTTTTGTTCATACTATCTAAATATATAATTTACTTATTCGGTGTACTTACTATTGTCAGGAATTGGCATGTTCACGGCCAACATTAAAGCTAAAGCCACAAGTAATAAAGTCATGATGAAATAGAAGAGGAATTTGTTTCTTTCTCAAAAGCGACGAAATTCGCCAAGATGTCTTAATGTTAAATCAGAAACACGAGCGCCCCTTGATCTTCAAGCCATCACGCCACAAAGAATCGCTAAGGCAAAAAATATTGCCGACAACAAATACATAACTCAGATATCTTTACCTAATAAATCACCTAAATCAGTATCATTTAATAATGCTAGATTCATTTTTTCACCTCGTAACTAAATTAATTTTATCAAAACATCTTAATTTGTAAATAGTAAGATGTTATTATTAATGTATTAATGATTGGAGAAGTTATGAAACAACCACTAGCAGACCTATTAAGACCTAAAACAATCCATGATGTTTTTGGTCAAAAACACCTTTTAAAGAAGGACGGTTTAATCGCCCGCATGATTTTAAAGAATGAAGCTTTTTCAATTATTTTTTATGGAACTCCTGGAATCGGTAAAACTTCAATCGCGATGGCAATTGCTAATGATTTAAAAATTCCTTATCAAATTTTTAACCCGGTGCTTGATTCTAAAAAGGTCTTATTGGATATTGTTGATGTAGCGAAGATGAGTGATGACTATATTATTATTGTGGAAGAAGTGCATCGCTTAAACAAAGACAAACAAGATATCTTGTTACCTTTAATTGAAAAGGGTATTGTTAAGATTTTTGCAACAACAACTGAAAATCCATATTTTGTTGTTAACCCAGCGATCCGGAGTCGTTGTCAAATTTTAGAATTGTTAGCTTTAAGCGATGATGATTTATATGATGCGCTAAAAGCTAATGTAAAAAAAATGAAATTTCAAAACCCTTTAAGTGATACAGTGCTAAAACAAATCAGTGTACAAGTCAATGGTGATCTACGAGCGGCTTTAAATATTTTAGAAATCATTTATAAATTATATGACGATGAACCAATGAAGCCCGATAATCTAAAAAACATTATGCAACAGTCATATATGGTCGGGGCACATTACGGTGATGAATTTCATAATCTAAAATCAGCACTCCAGAAATCAGTGCGCGGGAGCGACATCGACGCTTCACTACATTACTTAGCGCGGCTAATTAAAATTGGTGATATTGAAACGATTGCCAGACGGATGATAGCGATGGTTTATGAGGATATCGGGTTAGCTAATGTTAATCTATGCTTACGGGTAGTTAATGGTTTAGAAGCGGTGCGTGTCGTTGGGTTTCCTGAGGCCCATCAGATTTTAGGTTGTTTGATCATCGAAATGGCGGCATCAGTTAAATCTGATAGTGGCTATCAAGCGATTAAGAAAGCGATTCGCGATGTGGAGCAAGGTAAAGCGGCCATCATTCCAAAACATTTATGGGACGGTCATTATCAGTCTGCTTCCAAATTAGGGGTGCAAGGATATCGTAATCCACATTCAACTAAACAACATTATTTAGTCCAACAATATATGCCTAAGGCTTTAATCGGGCATCAATATTATTTTAGTGGTGATAATAACTATGAAGAAAAAATGAAGCGTTATTTACAAGAATTAAAGAAAAACGAAAATAAATAGCAAGGAATTAAATTAATACTAACATTTTTGAAATATATATAATAAAATTAATAATATAGATAATATCTTTATAATATTTTAAAATGAGGTTTAATATGAAAAAAACATATCGGAATACAAAAGGATCAGAATTTTATATCTATTTAACATTTTTATTATTATTCATTACTAGTTTACTAGGGATTATTACTTTGTTCAATGCACCAATTTCGGCGACCGATGCGATGGGGATGGCGTCTCAGCCTGGTAGCTTTACTCATGTTTATTCTGGCTTTTATTTTGCTGTGATTAATTATAAGGGCACAATCGTGCAAAACTTTGGAAGTAACAGTAGCGCAATTGCTTTTGCAGTCTTGTTTGTTATCACTACCGTTATGGCGATTGCTGCTTTCTGAAATTATCGTAATGGTTCATTATTCGTTTATTGAGATCCAAAACCAATCACCACTTATTTAGTGTTAGCAGTTATCATTAATTTTATTATTCTAATTATTGGTTTTACCGCCTCTCCAAATGTAGCAGCTGATAGCTCGTTGGCAGCAAACGGTTGATTAAACGATAAAGGTCCGAAAGCTCAAAGTATAACAGCCTTCAATATATTCTATAATTATACTTATACTCCTAATACCGATGTTTTAGGGAATCTTGCTTCATACAGTTTTAGAGACTCAATGGCGCCTTCATCTAGTTATGCAATTATGATTGTATTTGCAATTATCTTTATGCTATTAGAAGCAACATCAGTAATTTGATTTGCAAGACTAAATATTCTTAACATCGAATATTAAATTTTTTTAGATTGAATTAAAATAACAAATCATTTTTGCAAGTTGCTAAAGCAACCGCTTAAATGATTTTCTTTAATTATTTAACACGAAACTTTACTGATTTTTTAAAGGAGTTGGTCAATGGTTCTACGCTATTCTATAGAAATATAAATGATTTCTTTCTTAACGCCAATTAGGCTTATAAATATTTAGTGTTGATGAAACCTGGAATAACCGATAGGTTGGGATTGACCATTTTTAAAAATGAGTAGAGTATTTAAAATATAATTTATCCCTGATAATGATTGCGATATAAATAGTTTATATTCATTAATTAGATTACATCAACTAGGAATATTAAGCTAAGATTATTAAATCGAATTATAAAAAACAAAAGACAAAATAGTCTTCTATTTATAAATTATTTACAACTAGAAACTAATTTAGGTAATCTTGAATAATTAACATAAAAATAAAGAAAAAAAATTATATAAGAAATGTTATCTATACAATGTTACATTGATTAAATTATACTCCTATAAAATATAAATTTAAAATAAAAATAATTATTTTAAATTTCCTTAATTTTTTTATTTACTTTTTTAAAATTAAGTATATTATTAGTATTGCATAAGCGACAAACTGATTTATGCAATATTTTACAAAGAGGTACATATTATGAATGGAATAAATGTTTATAGTGAAATAGGAGTCTTGAAAAAAGTTCTAGTTCACCGTCCAGGCGACGAAATAAGATATATCACTCCACAAAGAATGGATGAATTATTATTTTCAGCCTTATTACAAACAGAACAAGCTCAAGAAGAACACGACCGATTCACTAAAATCTTAAAAGATAACGGTGTTGAAGTTGTTGAACTTGCAGACTTAGCTGCTGAAGCATATGAACAATCAAGTGCTAAAGTACAACAAAAATTCATCGAAGATTGATTGGATGAAGCTCCTTTAACTAACAAAGAAGAAAGAGAAACTATCAAGAAATACTTATTGTCACTTAAGCCGACAAGAAAAATGATTGATAAAATGATGGCAGGGATTTTAACTAGTGAAGTTGATCTTAATTCTAAAAAAGAATTAATCGTTGACCCAATGCCTAATCTATATTTTACTAGGGACCCGTTCTCAACAGTAGGAAATGGAATTACATTACACCGTATGAAACATGCGACAAGACAACGTGAAACTTTATTTGGAGATCTAATTTTTAAAAACCATAAAGATTATACAGGTACTCCTAAATATTACGACCGACACAACAAAACTCACATCGAAGGTGGAGACGTATTTATTTATACTAAAGATGTTCTTGCAATCGGCGTTAGTGATCGAACAACAATGGATTCAATTAAAGTTGTTGCTGAAAACATTAAGAACAATAAAGATTGTAAATTCAAAAAAATT
This sequence comes from Ureaplasma sp. Hg2, assembly GCA_021378525.1. GTDB lineage: Bacteria > Bacillota_I > Bacilli_A > Mycoplasmatales > Mycoplasmoidaceae > JAACJV01. The sequence continues at coordinate 5,496 of JAACJW010000001.1, forward strand.
ATCGCAATCAATGTTCCTAAAAAAGGTAACCTAATGCATTTAGATACTTGATTAACAATGTTAGATACAAACAAATTTTTATACTCATCAAACATGGATGGCGTTTTAAAAATGTGAGATATTGACTTAAGCAAGCCAATCAATCCAATTGAAATCAAGAAAACATTGCACGAAGTTCTAGACGAAATTGTTGGGGAAAAAGTTGTTTTAATTCCAGTTGCTGGAAGTGAATCACAAATGCAAATCGATATTGAAACACATTTCGATGCAACTAACTATTTAGTAATTAGACCGGGTCTTGTTGTTGGATACGACCGTAACCAAGCAACAGAAAGAGCTTTAATTAAAGCAGGCATTAAAGTATTATCATTTAGTGGTAACCAACTATCTTTAGGGATGGGTTCATCACGATGTATGTCAATGCCTTTGTGAAGAGAAGAAGTAAAATAATTAAGTAATATTATTATATCAATTATAAAAGTATTATAAAATTAAGAAGTATGTGCGTTGATTTATCAACGCTCTACAAGTAGGAGGAATTATGGCTTTAAATTTAAGACATAGAAGTTTCCTAACAATTTTGGATTATACTCCAGCTGAAATCGATTATTTAGCAAATTTAGGGAAAACCCTAAAAAATAATCGTGCAGCAGGAATTGTTAGCAAACCATTAGAAGGAAAGAATATTGTTATATTGTTTCAAAAAACTTCAACTAGAACACGATGTTCTTTTGAAGTGGCTGGAAGTGAATTGGGAATGGGCGTTACTTATATCGACCCGAGTTCAAGTCAATTCGGCAAAAAAGAATCAGTTGAAGATACTGCAAAAGTATTAGGACGTTTCTATGACGGGATTGAATTCCGTGGTTATAAACAAACTGATGTTGAATGTTTAGCAAAAAATTCAAACGTTCCAGTTTGAAATGGGTTAACAGATGAATTTCATCCAACTCAAATGATTGCAGATTTAATTACAATCAAAGAGGAATTTGGCGACGTTAAAGGTCGTAAATTAGTTTACTTTGGTGATGCTAAAAATAACATGGGTAACTCTTTGATGATCCTATGTGCTAAAATGGGAATGCATTTTGTTGCGGCTTGTCCTAACAAATATCAACCTGCACCAGCATTAGTAAAACAATGTAAAGAAATTTGTAAAGTTACTCATGGTACAATTAGCTTCGAATCAAATGCTGCTAATGCATCTATAGATGCTGACGTATTATATGGTGACGTATGAGTTTCAATGGGTGAAGCTGAAGAAGTGTGAGACAATAGAATTAAAGAATTGCAAGATTATCAAATTAATGGTAAATTAATGGCGCAAGCTAAAAAAACTGCTATCTTTATGCACTGTTTACCAGCTTACCATGGTTTAGATACTACTGTTGGTTCAACAGTAGCTGAAAAATTTGGTAAAAAATATCCAAGTGTTAAGAATGGTGAAATGGAATGTACTGACGAAGTTGTGAAGGGACATCAATCAAGATGTTTTGATCAAGCTGAAAATCGTATGCATTCAATTAAAGCAATTATCTTAGCAACCATTGGTTACTAAAAAAATTAAATAGGTTTAATCTATTCCCGTTATTTAAAGATGTGTCTTTAACCAGGGAATAGTTTGTACGTATTTACAAAAAAATATTTAAAAAAATAGGAGGCTATTTTTATGGGTAAAACCGAAACTATTCAGGAAGTTCAGAATAAGAGCTTAGCTGAAGGTATTGCCAGTCAAAACACTGGTAAAAAAATTGGTTTCATCTCCGCAATCGCTATTGTGATTGGTTCATGTATTGGTGCAGGAATTTTCCTTAAAGCCGGAACTGTTAATGGCAACGTTGACAATTCATTTGTGCTTGCAATCTTTTCATGGATTATAGCAGCAATAGGGGTTATTGCGATGGGACTAGCATTAGTTGAAGTAACTAGTGCAACGGTCGGAGACGACCGCGGGATGATGGCTTGAGTTAAAAAGTTTAATAGTAAGGTTATGTATAAATCTTCAAAAAACTTTATGGCTTATGTTTATCTACCTCTAACATACTTCTTCATGCCGTATTATGTAATGATTCAATTACAGGATGCAATCAATGGATTTACAGGCGCACAAACGTTTGTAGTTCCTTGATATGGGATGATGTTTATTGTATTAGCAATCGATTTATGATTTATCTTTTTATCAGGTATGTCAAGTCGAGCGGGGAATATTCAAAACTGAATCATCAGTGCTGTTAAATTCTTCCCTTTGATTATCAGTATACTTCTTGGATTCGTTATAGCTGGAATGCAAACTCCGACTATAAATCCAGGACCAGTTATTGATGCGACTCATTCGTATAGTTCAACAACTTTAACTGCACTATCACCAGCATTTGGTTTGATAATGTCATTGTCAGCAATTTTCTTTGCTTATGATGGTTTCTATGTTGCTTGTGGGATTCAATCTCAAATGAAAGAACCTAGAAAAACTTCTTCTGCAATTGTTATTGGTTTAACAATTGTAACTGTTATCTACTTATTAATTGCAATTGCAATGATGGTAGGTGCATCTACAGGAAAGCACGAAGGGACTGTTTATGGTTTTGAAAATTTCTTAATAGAACATAATGCTCAGTGAGTTTATGGCTTATTACAATTAATGATTGCCATTGGTATTCTTGGAATTATTAATGGATTTGCAATGTGGGCACCGCGTTTTGTTGAAGATATGATAAAGGATGATGAAATTCCTTTCACTCAAAAATATAAATCTAAATTAAATCCCGATCGACCTTGAGTTGGTGTTGGATATCAAGTTGTACTAGCGATTCCTATTGTGATTTTATTCTCAGTAATTGGTGGCGCAGCTTACGTTGATGTAGGCAACTACGGTGGCAATTGATATGGTGAAGGAATGGGTGGATTATATTCATTCTGTGATACCATGGCTAACTGAACAGCATTAATTGCGTTCTCATTCATCACATTATCTATTATGGGATGTTTAAAAAATCGTAAAACTAATGTAGTAACACACGAAAATACACCGGGCTTTACTAAAGATAAATTATTTGTTGGTTCAGCATGAGTTGCAATGATTATTGTATTTATTGGATTAGCGTATGCTGTAATACAACCTTTCTTTGATTTATTTATCGCTATTCATTTGGATGTAGTGCATTCACAAGTGAACAGCATTCCAGGAATAAAATCTGATGATATGGTCGGACGTATTATGTTGATTGTTGTATTCTTCTTATTTGGAGCATTAATGTTTGGTCCAATTCCGTTTGAAGAAAAACGTCAAAAAGCAATGTTAGTTACACAAACAGCTAAAAACAAACAAGATGTTCAATTAAGTGAAACGCAAGAAAACAAAGGGAATAGTCCCAAAGATTTTACGACTTTAGTATTGTTATCTTTCTTTTTTGGATGTTTAGGTGCAGACCGATTCTATTTAGGAAAAACTGGAACAGGTTTATTGAAACTATTTACCTTTGGAGGAATAGGCATCTGAGCTTTTATCGATTTCATTATCGAACTTACAAATAAGGCCACTGATTCAGATGGCTTAACCGTTAAATCAAAGTAATAATATTTTGGTGAAAACATTAAACGAAACTTTATTTAAAGTTTCGTTTTCTTTTATACTTTTTATGCTATTGTAAATTATAGTTCTAAGTGCAACACTTTAAATATCATAATAAAGTCCTTCCTTTAATTCGGAATAACTTTTATAGTTAAAGATTTTTCGCTTAATATTATTAATTATGTTGGTTGTTTCTTGTAATTTTATATTAGTTATTCTGCCGAAATCAAAACTATTAGGATATCATTTACGCAATAATGTGTGTCAAATCTCATTGGATCATCATTGGTTAGAACAATAAGGATCACGATAGTAATATTGAATACTATTGTTTTTACAAAGTAATCATAGTCCATCGAACTTCTTACCGTTATCTGATGTTATTGATTTAATGGATAAATTATTCATTGTTATTATCCGGTCAATTACTCGATCCACATCTTGTTGTGATTTATTTTCTAATATCGCATTATAAGTGCATTTGTTGTTTCCTGCTCTGTTTCAACTATGAGAACGCCTTTCTCGATTTATGTATAAATCGTCTTAATACAGGATGCTTCAATGAATTTTTCATAAGCTATACCCATCGTATGATTTATACTTATACTTTTATCATAAGTATCATTAAAGAATTCAATGAAGTGTCAATATTTATCACCAATATTATACTTTGCCCAGGTTATTCTTTTAGCAGCCAATTCATTTGCATAACCACTACTATAAGTTCCGTTTGGTAATTTGTTTTTAGTGGCCTTTGTGAAATGCTAGATTTATGGAAATTTAATCATCTTCCAATTTCTGTCAAACTTAAACTAGCATCTAAATATGTCTGCATTTTAATTCTTTCCTCTTTTGAAAATTGTGTATAATTACTCATGGGCACTTGTTATCCTTGGTGGGGTGTGAGTACTCACTTTTTTATATATCAATAATGAAAGTATAATCCCTAAATTTTATCATAGGGTGTTGCATTTGGAATTACAATTCACATAATTAAAAAATAAAAATTACCTTCGCAGGTAATTTTTATTTTTTACATTTAATCTTATTATTTAGTGTGGAATTGATTTATAAATTTCCTTTAGTAATGTTTCAAACGGTTGGTTAGGTGTTTGATTAACTAAAGCTAATTCAGTAAGCTTATCAATTATTACATCATCTATTTTAGGAATTGATTCAAAGTCACTATATTTAGAAGGCAAATCAATTGCTTTAATAAACTTTCTAAGCTCCATTAAAAAGTTTTCGATGTTATCGTCATTATATAATGATTTTGCCAATCATCTAGTTTGTTGGTTAAAGTGTTGATCGTGTTTGCACATATATTCAATGTAATTCGGAGTTATTAAAGCCAAACCTGCTCCGTGTGTAACATCAAACAAACCACTGATAGCATGTTCCAATAAATGGACGTTTCAATCTCCAACGCTATTAAATGAAGCTAATCCATTTAATGAGAAAGATGATGCTCACATTAAGTTGGCACGCGCATCATAATCTTTTGGATTATTTAAGGCAATCGGTGCGTTCTTTAATACAACTCTAATATTAGCGACAATATATTCTTGCGTTCATGAGAATGAATTAGCTCCATAATATTGTTCAAGGTTATGACTTAGAATGTCAAATGCTCCACTTGCGGTTTGTCATTTATTAACGGTGTAAGTATAAACTGGATCCTCAATTGTTACAACTGGAATTGCAGTTGGATCATTAATTGCCATTTTTTCATTTGTTAATTCGTTGGTAATGACTGACCCCCCGTTATTTTCTGAGCCGGTTGCACTAGTTGTTAAAACAGCTATAATGTTACGAGCTGGGTTAGTTCTTAATGATGGTTTTAAAACATAGTCTCATGTATTCTTAAATTGAATGTTTGTTGATAGTGTGCTCATTACCTTAACAGCGTCAATTGTAGAACCGCCGCCGGCTGCAATAATTACATCAACTTTTTCCTTATGAGCTAGTTGCCCGCCTTCATAAGTGTGGGCACATCTTGGATTAGGGGCAATACCGCCAAATTCAATAACCTTGATTTTTAATTTCTTGCAAATAGCCATGATGTCATCATAGACACCATTACGTTTGATTGAACCGCCACCATAAGCCAACATCACCTTTTTCACTTTAAGGTTTGTTAATTCAACTGCTAAGCCTTCGATTGCTCCCTTGCCGAAATAATAATTAGGTTTTAATTTAAAGTTTATCATTTGTTTTCTCCTTCAATAGTAATTTTAGTATACATCAAAAATTTTAATTACATTAAGACTAACAAGAGAATGAAACATTAAATAAGTATGAGGTGATATTATGATTAGTTATCTATATGGTAAAATTGTGACCATTAACAAAAAATCAATTGTCGTTGAAAATAATTATACAGGGTGATATATTCTTGTGGCAGATCCAAGTAGCTTTGAATTAAACAAATATAGTCGCGTTTATATCTTCAAGCATTTATGTCAAAATAATAAAAATAATTATATTGAGGAAGTTGTAGGATTTAAGACATATCAAGAGAAAAATTTCTTTATGGATCTAATTGGAATTCAAGGCATTGGCGTTAAAACGGCGTTGCACATTTTAGAGAATGGATTAGATTTATTGCAGGTGTTAATTGGCAAAAATGATATTGAGGGATTAAATTCGTTGTCGGGCATCAATAATAAAGTAGCAATAAATTTATGTAATAGTTTAGCGGTTAAGTGTAGTGAAAATAGTGGTGATAAAATGCCGCTTATTCCAGAGTTAATTAACGCTTTAAAAACTTTAGGATATAGTCAAAAAGAAGTAGATTATGCTTTAAGTAAAATGCGAACCAACAATGTTGCTAACGGAGATGTTAGTATCATGATAAGTGAAGCTATTAGAGCGATTGCCAGTAAGTATGAAATTAAAGGAGCTTAGACCGGCAAGTCTAGATGATTTTCAAGGGAAACCAGAACTTAAGGAAAATTTAAGAGTATATTTGGACGCCGCTATAAAGCGCGGCATGCCGATTGACCACATTCTCTTCCACGGGCTAGCTGGGACAGGGAAGACTTCTTTAGCTTATATTGTGGCCTATGAGTTAAATAAGAAAATTAAAATCATTCAAGGCCCCCACTTACAAAGGCCGACCGATATTATAAATATCTTATCGATGATTAGCGAAGGTGACATTGTTTTTATTGATGAAATTCATGCTGTTAACATTAGTTGTATTGAAATGCTTTATGGGATTATGGAAGACTTCGCCATAGATATAGCCATCGGGAAAGACTTTAATACTAAATTAACAAGGGTTAAACTTCCTCATTTTACATTAATTGGAGCAACAACTTCCCTTGGTAAAATTCTCGAACCATTAGAAGAACGTTTTGGCATTATCTTTCATCTAGGAACTTATAAAGAAGAAGAAATTTTAGATATTATTAAACGAAATAATACAATTCTTAATGTTGATTTAGGGAATGAAGAATTAAAAATAATAGCTCAAAATTCAAAGGGAATCCCTCGTATCGCCAATCGTATATTACGTCGTGTCGGCGATTATTACGAAGTTGATAAAAAACTAGAAATCCAAGAAATAATAAGTAAGTTAGGAATTTTGACAGAAGGATTGGTAGATATGGATTATCGTTATTTATTGAGTCTTTATGACAATCAAGATTCTTCGATTGGAATCAAATCAATAAGTCAAACAATAAATGTTGACACGATAACTATTGAGGAAAAAATAGAACCATATTTATTAAATAAAGGTTACATTAATAAATCAACAAGAGGGCGAAATTTAACATTCAAAGGTGAGTCTGTTATTAATACAATTAATGGGATGATAAAAAATAGAATTTAATTTTTTTCATAACGCGGTTTTTTTATTGGATTAATTTTACCATAGGATATTACATCTTTACTAAAGCGTTCGTTTAAATCCTTAATTAAACTCAAGTCCTTTGATTCAATAAGGTTTGTATTTTCAAAAAGTGAAATTTGAATTTTAACTGCTTCTATTTCTTCTAAATTGGATAGACTAACTCCGACTAATCGAATCGGCTTTCGGTTTCAATAGAAATCGAACAAAAGCATTGCTTCTTCAAAAATGTCAGAAAAATCAAAAAGGTATTTATTTACCTTTTTTTGTTTGTTGTGACTTTTTTGCTTTTCGTCTTTAAGAGTAATGTTAATTGTTTTAGCAACTAATTGATGTTTACTTAGACGCCCACAAATATATTTTGAAAGTTCATATATCATTTTTTTAATTTCATCGTAATCATCCGTATCATATAAAAATGTTCTACTATTACCAATTGATTTCGGTTTATTTTTAGAATAATCTAATGTATCGATGCCAAGGCCCCAAACATTATTGTAGTGCCTAATATATAAAATTCCGAAAAGATGTTCTAACACTCTTTGATCTGAAAAGTTTGCTATTTCACCTATTGTATTAATGCCTAAATTTCGTAATTTTGGCTCAGTTTTTTTACCGATCATCATCATATTTTTAATGTCCAGTGGTCATAATTTAGTTTTGATATCATCAATATAAAGTTCGGTAACACCCATCGGTTTTTTCATATCACTTGCCATTTTGGCAAGAAATTTATTAGTGGAAATTCCGATAGATGTTCCGATGCCTATTTTTTCTTGAATTTTTTTTTGGATATCTTGAGCTAAAAAGATTGGGTTATTATGATATTCACTAACCATTTCAGTAGCATCGAGATAGCATTCATCTATTGAAGCAATTTCAATTTTATCGGTAAATTCAGTGGTAATTACATTAATAAATTTTTCAGAAAACTCAATATAGGTGGCCATATGGTTTGGCACATTAATTAATTTTGGGCATATTTCTAACGCTTGAAATAAAGGCATAGCTGCGTGAACCCCATAACTTCTTGCGATATAGTTAGCTGCTCCTACGATTGACCTTCTAGTTTTTCCAGCAACAACTAAAGGTTGATTTTTGTATTCAGGGTGGATAACTTCTTCGACAGAAGCAAAAAAGGCATTCATATCTATATGAAAAATTATAGCCATATTTTTTACCTTCCAATTAATGCTAAAAATTCAGTGTTTTTTAATTTGTTACCCTTGATTGGTGATTCGATTACATCTATAACTTTAAGATTTTGGTCATTCACATAACTCCTCACATTGGCTATTGCTTTATCATGGTATTTTTTATCTCTGACTAACCCCTTATGTTTTCCGACTATTTTTTGATCTAATTCAAACTGTGGTTTAATTAACGCCACCATTAATGTCTGTTTATCGATATAGGGTGCAACGATAGGCAATACTTTTGATAGGGATATAAAAGATACATCGCATACGATAAAATCTATTTTCATATCAAACATTTTTTGATCAATAATTCTAATATTAGTATTTTCATAATTTGTAACTTTAGGATTATTTATCAAGGAGTGGTGTAATTGATTAATACCCACATCAACACAAAAAACATGCTTGGCATTATTTTGTAATGCGCAATCGGTGAAACCACCTGTAGAGGCTCCGATATCCAAAACAACCTTGTCGGCTAAATTTAGTTTTCAATGATTAATAGCAGTAGCCAATTTCTCGCCAGCTCGCGAAACATACTTAAGTTTTTCTAATACTTTGATATCGTCAGTGGGTGAAACCATTTTATTTGCTTTTAAAACTATGTTTTCGTTAACCGAAATAAACCCGCTTTTAACGAGCTCTTGGGCTTTTGAACGGGATTCAACTAGTCCGTTTTCAACTAAATATAAATCTAATCTTTGTTTTTTGTTATCCATAAAATATCTCGCTATTCTTTTATTATAAATGAATAAATCATTTATAATAAAAGAATAATGAATAAGACAAAAAGATATGTACCGAAACCAACGACTCAATATGAACCCACAAAACCTTTAAAACTACAACCAGATCGAAAGACTCGCCAGCTTGAAGGTTTTGATGATTCGAGTCATGATTGATTAAGGACTAAAGAGAAAGAACGGACCAAATCAAAAAGAAGTAAAATGAGAAACATACTAAAAAAATAGTTTAGAAACGTCAAATTAGACAAAACCAAACTATTTTTTATATTTTAAACGATTTGCAAAACCCATGTCTCACTCTTCTCACTCTTCTAGTTTTTCAACGATTGCTTCGTCTTCGTCATCTTCAGCACCTAGTTGCTTCAAAATGCTAGCGTATTTTTTAGTTGGAACATTATCATCTTCTGGATTAAATAATGGCAGGTTATCAATTGCGTCATAATCCACATTTTGAGGAATAATTATTGGCTTTATTTGAGTATTTTTTTCATATTCCATAGCGTTGTCAATAGCATCGTAATCCACATTTTGAGGAATAATTATCGGTTTTATTTGATCGTTTTTTTCATATTCCATAGCGTTGTCAATAGCATCATAATCCACATTTTGAGGAATAATTATTGGCTTTATTTGAGCGGTTTTTTCATATTCCATAACATCATCAATAGCAACTTTATCAGGCCCTAATGGAGCGGGTTCGTAATCCTCTCATGTTCTTTTTTGAGAATCATAGGTGTCAATTTTAATGATTGTTTCATCTATGTTTTCATTCTCATTGTAATAAGGAATTTTTACTTTTGCTTCAATGGTATCTTCCCTAGATATGGTTATTGGTTTAACCTGAGTAGCTTCTTCATATTCTGCTCAATCTTCGTTGATAATCTTTTTTGGTTCCGATGAAACCGGTTCATAGGCATCACTTATTTTTTGATTAAAGTCATACGCATCTATTTCGACAACAGCTTGATCAATATCTTCTTCATCTTTATAATAAGGTAATTCTACCTTTGGTGCAACGGTTTCAATAATAACTTCATCATCAATGTCCCTATCGTTAATTGTTTGAATATTTTCTTCTAGTTTTTCTACTTCAGGTCCATCATCAAAAATGTTGTAAAGAGAATCAATTTTTTCTAGTAATGATTTTTCAGGTTTGATTGGTTCTTTTCTTTGGATTCTTATCTTAGGAATGGGTTCAACATTTACTTCAGGTAATGGAGAAAATTCTTCACTTAATTTACTTAATAGGGTGTCATTACTCGCAACTTTTGCTTTATTGTATTTTATATCTATAGTTTCACCAGAATGAATAAATTCCTTCACCGTTTTATAGTAATGACTTGGCTCTTCTTCTCAACAATAATGACCAGAGTGAGAAAATTGAACGATTTGGTCTGAGTTAACCCTTTTCGATAAATAACGCTTTATTTTTCAGTAAGGCATCAAATTATTATGGTTACCTAAAATAATTAAGACATTTTCATCTAACCCATTATATAAAGACGAAGCGTTAATTAGATTTCTTAATTTCAAATTGTTATTCATTAATTCTAAATAAACTTCGCGATTATTAACAATGTTATATAGTTCTCGTTTTTTTTCTTCAATTCATAAACGATTTTTAAGATTTGGTCCAACCCGGTAACTCAGTGCAGCTTCACGATCCATCAAACCCCTAAATGAATTAGGTAAATAAATAGATTTAAAAAATAGTGAACAATAAAATAAATGCGGTGTGTAAGGAGAAATCAATATAAGGTTACTAACCGCTTTCGGCGATAAATAACGCACCATCATAGCGGCGAGAGCGCCCATTCCATGCCCAATTAAAACAACATTTTCAAGATTGTGATCAAAAATAAATTGATCAATATATTGAGCGTAATAAGTGATTTTTAATTCTTCTGAATTATTGTAAGGCGTTACCCCGTGCCCAGGTAAATCAATACCATAATAATCAAAACCCACAAATCGATCTGCGAACATATTAGAATATTTTTCAGCGGATTTAGCAAAATCATGAATATATATAATATTCCCCTTTACATTATCTCATTTTTGCTTATTACGGTATATTGTGGTTTCATCCCAATTTATTAATAATTTATTTTCGCCAATCATATTTACCTCGTTATTAATTTAATGCATATTACAATACAAAATCGTATACATATATTATATAATACTTATTAGGATATAATTAGGTATAGGTGATAATATGAATAAAAAAAAGGATACAAATGTTGTTAAACCTTTGTCGATGCTAGAAAAACAAATGCAACAGAATCTAAAATCTAAAATTAAGTTAAGTGAAAAACGAGATATTGATAAGGATGATGTAGCCGCAAAAGACAAAGAACACGAATTAAGACAACAAATGATTCGAGATCAGGAAAAGGCCCAAGAAGCTCAGGATGCGAAGGATGCAGCCAAGGAAACAGCAATTAATTTTTCTGATCCAAAACAAATTGCAAAACGTGTGTTTTATGGAATTTTAATGGGCTTTAGTGATTCTACACCTGGTTATTCGGGTGGGACGACATTAACTTTATTAAATTTTTATAATGATTTGATTGGTAATATTAAAGGTATTTTTTTACCTGCGGCAAAGCGTAATTGATGGCGACACGTTTTATGGGTAATACCATTTGTAGTGTTTTGAGCGTTAACCGTTGTAGGGATGTTTTTCTTAATAGATTATGCTTCAAATCCTAAGGCCACTGCTTACAAGGCTGGGGATTTATCGTATGGTGTTGGTTTTGTATTTTTATTTGCAACCGTAGCTTTATGTAGCATCCCGCTTTATTGGTATAGTAATAAACCGCCAGTGCCCTATAATAAGAAAACATTTGGAGAATTGAAAAGTAAAAATAAAAATCCAAATTTAAATCTAGGTGTTGCAGTATTAGCTTTTGTTGTATTAATCGCTATTGGCTTTTTAGTTCGTTTTGTTTGATCGGCCGATTCAGGGGGAGTTAGTATGATTCCTAAAACTACAAACGCTCCAAAAGGCGATATTCCTCCAGTTAGCACTGATGATACAATTTTATATATTGCAGCTGGATTCTTTTCGGGATTCGCTATGCTTATCCCTGGTATTAGTGGTAGTTTAGTTATGTACTTATTTGGTAGTTTCGATGATGTTACCCATGCGGTTAGCAATATCACCGAACAAAATTCAATTCCTATTATCTTAATTGTTGCCATCGGAGTTATCATTGGCGTAATCACTTGCGCGTTATCATTAAACTGAGTTATTAAAAAGTATGAGGGCGTTTTTAAAAGTATGAGTTTAGGACTTGTTGCAGCTTCTTTCATAACTATCTTAATTTCATTAAGTTCAAATGATTATGCGATGCTAAGTCATGCTAAAGTAGCTGATGTTACTATTGGAATGGTTTTCATCGGATTTGCCATTAGTGGTGTATTGATGATTTATCTTAATTATATTAATGCGATTGATGTTAAATTAATAAAATTTAAACAAGCTCCAAAACAAGCTCCAAAACAAGCTGATGCTTAAGGTATAAAATGAAAAAAATATTAGTTTTTGGTGACTCCAATACATGGGGATATAAACCGGTCTCAGGAAAACGTTATAAACTTGAGTTTCGTTGAACTTTCTTGTTACAACGCAAAATAAATCTTTTTAACGAAAATTTTAGAGTAATTGCCGACGGCCTTAATGGACGTTGCTTAGTTGGCCAACCTTTTAGTTGAATCAATAAAATTAATTTAGAAGGCGCAAGTCAAATAAAAGGTTTTACGGATCAATTTAATAATTACGATGTCTTAATTATTGCTTTAGGAACAAACGATATATTGAGTGACATAAACCCAATTATAGATGCTAAAGCATTAACCAATCATTTAGAACTTTTTAACCAAAATATTGATTATAAAGAAAATGTTAAAAAAATATTTATTGCACCACACAACTTAGCGAGCGAAGCTGCGCACCTAAGCAATGAAACAATCCAAAAAACATATCGTGATTTTTGTTTAAAGCATGATTACACTTTGATTGAAACGCATGATATCAATCCGCCAAACGAAAGTGATGGGGGCGACGGAGTTCATTTTGGGATTGTAAACCACAATGATTTAGCGACTCGAGTTTATCGCGAGATTATTAAGTTATTTGACTTAAAATCAATTCAATAAAATATAAAATATGCTATCTCTTGATGCATATTTTTTGTTTGTTTATTTAAATTAAACATTAGACACTTACGTTATGATAAAATTATTAAATAAATAGGAGCTTTAATTTATGAAATTACATGATGATCGAAAATTAATTAATCGACAAATTCTATTAAGTTTATTAATATTAATTTTTTCAATATTTGGAATTATTATCTTAGCATTAAATATTAATAGCCCCAACGATTCTAATTATTATGGTTCAACAACCGAGGAATCATTTAAGGCAATAGGAATCGTCTTGGCGACCTACATAGTATTGTGCATGGGTTTTTTTGCATACACTGGTGTACAGCAAAAAAACAATCACGAATATATGTACTCTAATTTGAATTTTGCATCCATATTAATCGTCCCAGCTATTTTTAATTTAATGGTTAGTTGCTATGAAAGCAGTTTGAGTGATTTTACTAACTATATAAAATCTTGATTTGAACCAACTAACTTAACAATGTTTAACCCTGATTTTCAAAAGGGGCAAACCACTAGAATTATTACTTTCATTTTTTGATTATTTGATTTGCAATGAATTGCTATATTATTAGTAGATTTATTTGGCGCGACTGGCGGTAAAGGTGCTTGATTAGATTCTTTTCATTTCTTTACTGTTCAAGCTAACGTGATGGTGTTTTTCTACTTATGAGCTAAATGATTAATGCCGAGTTGAAAATTATTTAATTCAAACACTTTATTAATTTTAATTATTTCGTATATCGTTATCGTAGCTTTAGGTTATAATGCCGTGTTGCTACCCGACTCAATTAGTAAGGGCGATACTAACTCTTGATCTAGTACAGATTGATACTTAGAAATTCTTCAACACATGATCATTCCTTTGCTTTTCTTAATTTATGGAATTTACATTTTCCACCTATCGATTTATACAAGAGAATTAAAACTAATGAAAAGTATTGGATATGGGATTGTATATCCAACAATGTATTTGATTTATGCTTTGTTCTTACCATTTGTTTCAGACATCTCTGTTTATGGAAAGTTCTCAAATATTAATATCGCAAACGGTGGGGATTATACATCATACGGATTTATGTTTGGGTTTTGAATATTATTTATCATCTTCATCGCTTTGTTTTGAAGCTTAAATCACTTAGCTGTGCATCGCGCCCAACAAGGGTATAGCGACCGTAATAAAGAAATTCGTGCCAACAAATATTAAAGAGATATAATATACCTAAATACAAGGTGTATTATTTTTTTATATTAAAGGAGTTGTTATGATTAAAATAAATAACTTAGAATCGATCTATTTGGAGCAATTGAACAATAAAGACAATAACGCTTTATGTGATTTGGTCAGAAAGAACGAAACTCATCTTGAGTATTTAAAGTGGACTCAAAATTATAATCCACAAAAAGCACTGCAATTTATAATCGGTAAAAACGAATTATTTGAACTAAATGGCGATAATAGAGAATTAACTTTTAAATTAACCAATGGTACAGTAATAATTGGAATGGTTGCGGCCTTCAATTTTAATTATGTATCTATGGAATGTGAAATCGGTTATTGATTAGATGAATCACATTGTCACCAAGGAATCATGCGTCAAACATTAATAACCTTTATTGATTATCTTTTTACACAACAGGATATGAGTTCCATAATTGTTAAGGTAATGCCCCGCAATATCGATTCTAACCGAATCATTATGAAACTATATTTCACTCCATTACAAGAAAAAATTGTGGAGGGAGACGAGATTTTTAATGTTTATAAATTAGATAGAATGTATCGTTAAATTTAGTTTACTTATACGACAATTAAAGAAAAACGAAAAAAGTATACATTTATATTTATATATAAATTATAAGAATAACCCCACTTGCACTATTTTTAGAGATGTAGTTTAATATAGTAAAGAAGGGGTGATATTATGCCACAATTAAATACCAGAGCATTTTCATTTGAAGATAGCGATGTTGATGTTCCAGTCGACGCTAGCATCAATCATTCAATTACGCATATTTTAAATCCGATCTCAATGATTCAACCTAACCAAGGTCAAATTTCAAATAACCATAGTTTTTTTAATCAACATTTATTTAACCAGCAACCTAGTTTTAATGAAGCGACAAGAATAATGATGGGGCCAGGAACTCAGGGTAATTATCAACAACCACCAATGACTCAAATTTTTGCACCAAATAATGCAACTCGAATTATTATGGGTCCGGCGATGAGCCAAATGAACCCATACGCTAATATTAATAATGGATATATGCAACCTACAATGATGACTCAGGCGACACAAGGTTTTAATCCAATGTGAAATCAATCGCAAGCTCAAATCGATCCAAATTTTTATGGACAACAAATGGCCAATCAAGTTTCAATGGCGCAATGTGGAAACATGGGTCAGTTCCAACAATCAGTTAGTCAAGGCGCATCACAATTTCAACCAAAAGAAAAATCAAAAGCTTTCCTTGATTATATGAAGCGTCAAAATTCAATTCATAAAGAGGATAATTTAAAAACTAGATTAAATCGAAATTTACTACCAAAGTTTTATCTTAAGGAATTAAGAAGTGTTGCCCACGATACTTTATTATTAACAATCTTTTTCTTGGCGAGTGTCGCGTTACTTGGATACGTTCTTTATAATTGCATGTGGTTAAGCGTCAGTTACTGAGTGTTATTACCTCAGATCACACTAAACGTTATTGTGCTTGGTTTCTTTTTATTACAATTATTTA
Source organism: Ureaplasma sp. Hg2 (assembly GCA_021378525.1). Taxonomy (GTDB): domain Bacteria; phylum Bacillota_I; class Bacilli_A; order Mycoplasmatales; family Mycoplasmoidaceae; genus JAACJV01. The sequence continues at coordinate 21,786 of JAACJW010000001.1, forward strand.
AATATTTTAATTTCCGCAAGGAGGCTAAAACCAATCAAGGAACTTTCAGCACCGAAAAACCAACCGCTAGTATTGTTAAGTCATACCGTAAGCTAAAAGTTTCATATTTAAACGTTAATTGATTAGCTGCAGGAACATATGTCTTTTGCGGGTGAGGTATCTTATTAACATACATCGTAATGTATTTCTTTAATTTAATTGACTCATTACATTCTCAATTTGGTTTACTTGCTATATACGGCACTGGATCATGAATTCCAATGTATGTTGTGATTGGATTTGGAGCATTCGCAGGTGCCACTTTGATTAGCCAATTCTATATCTTAATTAAAAACAACACAAGAATAAATCGTATGGAAAACTATTATGCTTGCGAATTGTGTGATCAACAAGACATCATCGGTAATAAGAAAATGACTAACCGTCGTAATATGGCGATATTCTTTGTAACAACCTTTGTATTCACTTTTATCTTATATTTCGTTTATGTAATGTTAAAAAGAAAAGCTAACATTAAATAGTCAAATTACAAAAAAATAAATAATATCGCTGATTGAGCGATATTATTTCGCCCCTTACAAGCTCATAAGCAGCTTGTAAGGGGCGAATTCAAGCTTTTGTAAGGTTAGTTACCACTCAAAACAACTTCATTAAAAATAACTATGTTTAATTAGATATGCCATATGTATCTTTTTGGAGCATAGCAAAATATAACTATAATGATAATCAATTAAAGAATTAGCATGTTAGGTTCAATTTATAAAATAATCTTTTTTTATCAAGATAGCCGCGTTAGGTATGTTAGAATAAATGTACATAAAAAGGAGATTTATTATGACAGAAAATAACCAAGACGTTCAAACAAGTGGAACGCAAGGAAACAAAGGCAATAGCCCAAAGGATTTTATGACTTTAGTATTGTTGTCATTCTTTTTTGGATGTTTAGGTGTAGACCGATTCTACCTAGGAAAAGTTGGAACAGGTTTACTAAAATTGTTTACCTTTGGAGGATTAGGTATTTGAGGTCTTATCGATTTCATTATCGCGCTTACAGGTAGTGCTACTGATTCTGACGGTTTAACTGTTAAATCAAAATAATAACAACATCTATGCTAGCAAGCATCAAACGAAACTTTATTAAAGTTTCGTTTTTTTAGTCATCTAAAAGGAATTTATGTTTATTTCTATTAACTAAATACCTTAAAATCTAAGGATTGTATTATTGGCGTTTTCAATATTGATGTACTTTAAAAATATAATTAGTTATAATAAATTAATTAGTTTAAGGAGTTTAGTATGGATGATCAAACTTTGGCGTTAAAGCAATTTCTCGAAAAAACCCAAAAGTATTTAAAAAATTTAAAATGATATGAAAAATTTAGTCTTGAAAAGAAATTAAAAATGAGTATCTATAGTTCAATTTTTATAATAAACATTATTATCTTGGTCGTTACAGTCGCCCTTGTTGCAGACAAAGTTAATTTGTGATGAGAAATTGTTTTCTATGGTAATTTTTCTTTTCTTGTTGTTGAAATTATCATTGTTTATTTTTTTAGTTTTATGTTAGTTAAAACAAACGATAAGATAAATCGGGATTTAGATATCTTAACTTTTTATCGTGATTGACTGCAAGAGATTAAAATTTTCGACACACGAATTGAGCCTACAACTTTAAACATTGATGACAAAACTTTGAAGCATCATTTGATTTTAGATAAATATGTTCTAGCTAATAATAACTTGGAATTTACTTCAATCGTTAACAAACGCCCGATCGATTTATCAATCTCGACATGAAAACGTTACCGGGGCGGAAGCTTTATGATGCAAGCTTATGGGTTTAAAAAGCAATTAATAGTTCGAATCAACGATAGTGATAATAAAGCAAAATGTTATTTATATCGGGACGACCCAATTTTAATTCGAAATGATCGTCAGGAACCAACTAAATACAATATTTTAAAGCAAGAGGAACCACTTTGTGAAATTGCAAATTTAAACGAAAAGTTTATAGTTCACGGTAAAGATGCGAGCGAATTTTTTAATGCTAAAATAGTTTCTAAATTAAATAGTTATAATGAAATCCATCCTGAAATGGTATATGAAATTGTTAATGATAAAAACACTTATTTAATTATCGAAATGGATTCACTAATGTTTTATTTGCATTATGATAAAACAGCTAATTTCAAATCTTTCGCTAATGCAGCAAAAGATAAGATGTCAATCGAAAGTAAAAATTGAAATGATATTAAGGAATTAATCGGTATATTATTATAATAAAGATATTTAAAATTACAAAAAGAATAATTTAAGCTGCCTAATAATAGGCAGCTTTTATAATTAAATATAGTAATTGAATTAATTATAGTGATATTTGTTTTGACGGTTTAGTTTCTCTAATCATCTAATAAGTTGGATTTTAAAAATGATTATTAGTTAATTTTAGAAAGAGTGGTTAAGGGTGCATGTCTATTTTATGGCGATGAAAATTTGCAACGGTATTTTTAAAATAATTTATATTAATCAAAAACGTTTGATGCTGATTAGTATCGGATCATATTCATTTATGGTACTTCAACCTTTGGGTTACTGATTGAGGCTGTTAAACCCAAGGTTAATTCATTATGGAGAATTTCAATTGATGTATAATAAGTACATATGTTTAAGGAAGTCGTCAAATGAGAAATACAACTAAAAAAACAATAAGTTTATCAATCCTAGGAGCGTCTCTTGTGGTATGTATTGGAGCAGCGGCAGGAGTCGGTTTGAATTTACCAAATTATAACGAATACAATACATACCATGACTTATATAATGTAATGGAAAAATCAAATAAATCATCAACATTGCATATTGATATGACTTTTAAAGAATTTGTAAAAAAAGAAAACAAAGCTTTTGATTCGCTTACAAGTGATCAAATCGTCACAAAAAAACAAGAAGCAAAAAATTTAATTAATATGTTCAATAATGCTGATGTAACAACTCAAGATGCGATTGCTAAAAACCTTGGTATTTCTACCAAAGATTGTAAATATTTTTTAACTACAATGAATAAGGTGAATTATGTTGAAGCAAATAAAATTACATTTTTAGGTTCATTTATATCAATGTTTGTTTTTGTAATAATAGCTTTGGGTTCGGGAATTGCGTATACTAAAGTTAACTCTAATGCTAATCATGCTCTAATGCTAATCATGAAAAAAAATAAGCGTAGATATTAATTTTTTAACATCACTTTCAATAAAAATTAACGAATAATCAACATCTGGCTACAAGCCGTGAAGTTGATTATTTTATGAAAATATATTATTATAAATATTTTTCATTTATAAACTATTAATTTATTGGGCACCAAAGTAAATCAAAATCATGTCCGAATTCTAGGTGCAAGATAAATAAAGCAAAATAACATTAGTTATTTTAAAAGCCGCAATTTAGTCTTAACGCATTTCCTTGGAAGAGAAGCTTTTTTATTCAAAATCATCATTCTTATCTTTCTTTATTTTGTTATTAGTTTCTTTTTGTGGGACATTAGAATCCGATTTCAAACTCGCTTTCGCACTTGCTATTTTTTCGGCTTACTAGGCTCATCATTTTTCTTTCGTGATTTCTTTTTATATAATAAGTTAACAAACCAATGATAAAAACCACTTGTGGCAATAGATTGATAATTATTATCTAAAACAACAATTCCGGTATTTGTTGAATTATTAGCTAAATAATTAATTTTCCCATCACTTATAAAAGGTACAATGTTGTTCATATTATTAGTTACGTTGTAATTTTTAGATCCTTGTTTAATAGTATTCATGGTTTGTTGGGCGACTGCGATGTTTGAATCAACATTAGAATCTATCAAAGCGATATTTGTTGTTTTGTTATTTAATTTAATTCGTTGCGTGGTAATACTTAAGTTTGGACGAAAGTAAATAAAGCAACAAATGATGCTGCAATGACAAAGGATATTGATTTCCATAATTTTTCCTTATATTGATTTATCTCAATAATATAATTATAAATAATATATTTATCAAATATAAAATTCGCGATTATTTTTGGCAATTAATCACTAAAAAACACTCGTAAACTTTACTTTAATATGATTATTTAAAGTTGCATTCTTTAGTCATCAACTATATAAGGCGTTTGAAAATGAAACTTAAATTAAAAAGATTGTTAATGAGTTAAGTACCGAATCGACAATCAAGAAATATTACTTTAATATGTTGCAAAGCAAGCAATAAAATATCATTAGCTATTTTAAAAGCTAATGATATGCTTTAACGTCTTTTGCTTGATTTCGAATTTTGTGAACCCCGGTCGTCGCTATCATCATTCGATTTTTTTCTATCACTAAATCTTCCTTGAGGTCCGTTAGAGCCTGATTTAGCATTTGCTATTCTTTCAGCTCTTACTAGATTCATTCTTTTTCTTTCGTGGGTTTGTTTTATATAATAAGTTAATAAGCTAATGAGAATAACTAACGCAAAACCACCACCAACGGAGGCACCAACGATAATGTATAAACTATCCAATTCTGGCTTTGTTATGCCCTTATTATCATCGGTACTATTAATACAAGTGAATGTATGTTTGGCATCACAGATAATCTCGCTACCCTCAGCGACAACAACTTCCACAATGCTTTTAGTATTGTCTACAGCTGTGATGTTATATGTGGTTTTATATTTTGGGTCATTATAACCTCTAACTTCCACTAGGTTTCTAACATTTGACTTATCAATTGTTTTTTGTTTAAGGGCTTCTTTAGTATGGTCATCACTAGCGAAAGCAACCCCTTTTAATAAGGAATATTTATCGGTTAATAGATCGTATTGACTTACCATATTATCACTATCAAATAATACCATCTTTGTTTTATTAATATCCGCTCAACTAAACCCTTCAATAAATGTTGAAGAATTATTTGGTAAATAATAATTATTGTCTATCGGATTAGTTAAACTTATTGTTTTGTGAATGCTATTTGCAACCTCATTGAAATTATTAAGCAACCAAAATTGTTGGCTTCCGTCGTTCGAAATATCACCTTGGACAAAAGGTAAACCAGCCTGTGGAGAAGCTTGAATTTTATCATTTATTGTCGGGTTTTGATCAACGTGATCTCCAGGCATGAGGTCTTTGGTGTTGTAAACATTAATTGACCTTTTTGAGGAACTAACATATTTAATAAAGCTCGCAGTGTATTGTGGTTTTTTATCTAAATAGCTAAATTGGTCATAAAGTAAAGGGGACGCATAATTTTGATATGTTGACATACTTGAAGCGTTTCAATTAGGTTTGAAAGATGATCCCGATTTTTGGGGATTAGTAATTTTTATTTCCTTTGTCGTGGGGTCAATTGTAAATAACGCTTTATTTAAAATTGTGTAGTTTTGTCATCCGTCATCTCGACTTCGTCCAAAAATAGTTAAAGCATATCCACCTGGAACTTTTGAAACATAAAATGATTCGACAATAATTCTAGGATCCTTGTTAAAAGAAAATAGATCTCCTGAAGGGATGTAATGACGATGAATATTAGTTCCAACAGCAATTGAAGTATCGATGATTACATAGTTAATATATTGAGAATTAGACCCAGTGCCTAATCATTCAGGGAAAGCAATAATAAGATCGCCATCCACTGCAGGGATAATTCCGATGGCCATTGTTGAATCGAATGAATCGCCGTGGTATCCCGATTCACCGTCTGGATTAACTTTTGGTATCTTGGCTAAAAATATGGTCTTATTAGTTTTGATTTCAAGTTTTCAAACTATTGAATAGCGCCCTTTCATTGATGAGGGGTCATCCACGTATGTTGCTGCCATATAAATATATTTACCATTACTGCCTGGAACAGCATCACCAATTATCGAAGGAGTAATATGGGTATTTTGATCAATCATTTGATAAAAACTACTCGTCGCAATTGTATGATAATTATTATCTATAACAACAATTCCGGTATTTGTTGAATTATTAGCTAAATAGTTAATTTCCCCATCGCTTATAAAAGGTACGATGTTATTCATATTATTGGTGACATTATAGTTTTTAGAACCCTGTTTAATTGAGCTAATGGTTTGTTGACCAACCATATCGTTTGGATCGACATTAGTATTGTTCAAATTAGCATGCGCTGATTGATCATCTAATTGTAAGTGCTGGGTGGCAATACTTATGCTTGGGACAAAAGAAAATAAAGCAACAAAAGATGTTGCTGTAATGAACGATAGCGATTTTACTAATTTTTTCATTTTACTCCTTAGACTAATTTATTCTTATAATATAATTATAAATAATATATTCATTAAATGTAATGTTTCAAGGTATTTTTTAATGATTGATTACTAAAAAATCCACTTTGGGCGCAATATATGTAATTTTATATTATTTCTTATTAGTTGCTTATCTTTCCTTTTGGTGTTAATATTGAAATTATTAAATGAATTATACGGAGGTAGTATATGGCACGAGTTGTTATCGCTTTAGGCGGAAATGCTTTAGGGAACAATCCCACTGAACAAAAGGAATTAGTTAAAATTCCTGCAAAGAAAATTGTAGAATTAGTAAAACAAGGCCACCAAGTAGTTGTGGGTCATGGCAATGGACCGCAAGTTGGAATGATTGTTAATAGTTTTAGTAATGAATCAGTAATTAAGAAAAATGGTTTTAATATGCCATTCGCTGAAGCTGGCGGAATGAGTCAAGGATACATCGGTTATCACTTACAAAACGCGATTTATAGTGAATTGAAAAAAAACAAAATGGATACCCAAGTACAATATATTTTGACCCAAACATTAGTTGATGCAAAAGATAGCGCTTTTCAAAATCCATCAAAACCAGTTGGACCATTTTATAAAGATGAAGCAACTGCAAAAGCAGCTAATCCTGGCGCAACTATTATTGATGACGCAGGACGTGGTTTCCGTAAAGTTGTCGCAAGTCCTAAACCGATTGATTTTTTAGGAATCAAGGCGATCAAACAATCAGTTGAAAACGGAACTGTTGTAATTGTTGGTGGTGGTGGTGGAATTCCTACTGTCGCACACGCTGACAGTTACCAAGGCGTTGATGGCGTAATCGATAAAGATTTCGCTTTAGCTTTAATGGCAGAAAAAGTAAATGCTGATAAATTAGTTATTTTAACCGGTGTTAGCAAAGTTGCTATTAATTGAGGTAAACCAACTCAAGCTAATATTGACAAAGCTAATATTAAAGAAATGGAACAACATATTAAGGATAACCAATTTGCACCAGGTTCAATGTTGCCAAAGGTTCAAGCTGCGATTTCGTTTGTTAAACGTGATCCTAAATCAGAAGCAATCATCGCTTTACTTGAAGAAGTTGATGACGCAATGAAGGGTAAAACCGGAACTATTATTGTTGCAAAATAATAATTAGTTACTAAATAATATTTAAATAAAAGTATCGCATTAAGTTGCGGTACTTTTTTTGTAATTAGATAAATCAAATTATTAAAATAGGAAATTCATTTTATTTTGTTGTTTAAATTAAGATTTTATAGCTTTAAGAAGCAAGTTAAAAGTGGAGGATTTAATATGAATGAAATAATTTTATACTTTACTAAAAAATATGATGGAGATTGAGAAGCTATTTATAAAGCTATTAATGACAAAGAAAGCGTTGAATTAAAAGATATCCAATCAGTGTTTGATGATGTTCGGACAAACTACTTATCAATCATTGACCGTGATTACCCAAATAAATTTAAGGATATCTTTATGCCACCTTTTTCACTGTTTCACGCCGGTGAGAAGGAACTGTTGGAAAATAAAATAATTGGATTACAAGGATATGGAAATGAACATGAAATTGAATTTATTGAATTATTAATTAAACATAATTTCACTTTCATTGTTATTAATAACATTAAGAATCAAAAATTAATTAGTTTTTTGAAAGCAAAAAAAACACCATTAATCTTAGTTAATCTAAATGGGATAAATAAATTAGCTGGCGATTTAAAGATTAATGATCAAAAAAATATTTTGTTAGTTTCTGAAAGACCAGACAATATTATTGTTAAGGATCAAAAAATACAAAGAATCGAAAGAATCATTATTGCATTAGCTGATTTAGTAATTGTTTTTGCGCGGGATTGCAACTCAAGCAATAGTCTTGTTGAAACAGCTAGTTTAGAAAATAAGAAAATTGGTTTTATTAAACCAGTTGATAAAAATGTTGATTACCCGAGTCATAGTGTTAATTATAAAGTGCTCGAAAAAATTGATGATATCGTAAATATAAACTAATTTTTTTTATCTATATTCTATAGATATATAATAATTACTTTTCAAATTTGCTATTACTATATATAATAGAATTAAAGTTTGAAGGTGGATTATGAATAAAAATCTAATTATTGTAGAATCAGCAAATAAAATAAAATCGATTCAATCATATGTAGGGGACGGCTATGTAGTACTAGCTACAGGCGGTCATTTACGTGAGCTAAATAAAAATTATGGTTATAACCGGAAAACGTTTGAACCAAAATGGGAAATCATTAATAACCCTAAAAGTAAAGTTAGCAAACAACACACAATTGACGAAATAGCTAAAGAAGCAAAAAATGCTAAAAGTATTTTCCTTGCAACTGACCCTGATCGTGAAGGCGAAGCAATAGCTTGGCACATCTTTGATTTATTATCAGATGAAGATAAATTGAAATGTAAAAGAATTACTTTTAATGAAGTAACAAAAAAATATATTCTTAATGCAATTGAAAACCCAAGGGACATCGATGTTAATTTGGTTAATAGTCAATTTGCAAGAAGAATTTTAGACCGGTTGGTAGGATACAAACTATCTAATTTAGTAAAAACCACTTTAAAAGCAATATCTGCTGGACGGGTGCAATCAATAGCTTTAATGTTTATTGTTGATCGTGAATTAGAAAGAAGGGTTTTCGTACCAACTTTATGGTGAACTATAGATACGGTAATTGATAAAGATATCGAAGCTTATCTAAGATCTGCTCCTGAAGAAATAGAAGAGGTAAAGATTGAAGGAAGATCTGAAAGTGAAGTTCGTTTTAAAACTGAAGCTGATGCAATTAAACATGAAGCTAAATTAGGTGATGAATTTGAAATTTATAATATTGATGATCCAAAGCATAGACCTGGACCACGAAAAAAACCATATACTACTGATACCTTACTACAAGACGCTTTTCAACAATTAGGTTGAGGAACTGACAAGACAACTAAAATCGCTCAAATGATGTTTGAAGGCGTTGAAATTAGCGGCGAACACACTGCGTTAATTTCATACCCTAGAACCGATAGTGAACGAATGAGTGACGAGTTCGTGGCTAGTGCACATTTATACATAAAGGATAATTATGGTGATGATCATATTAGTAATTTCTTTATGGAGAAACCAAAAACTAAAAAGAAACAAATAAACGTTCAAGATGCCCATGAAGCCATCAGACCTATTTCTGTTATGACTTCACCAGAATCAATTGTGGGAAGCCTAAAGGATGACACAAGTAATAGCATTAGTAAGTTATACCGTTTGATTTGAACGAGAACTGTTGCTGCTTTGATGAAACCACCAAGTTATATAAGTCATACAATAAGATTCTCTAACAATGGTTATAAATTCTATACATCATATCGAGAATTAACCTTTAAAGGATATTTAGCGTTACCATACTATGATATTGAGAATGCTAAAAATGCTATCAACTTAACATCGTATAAAGTTGGAGATATTCTAAAGAGAAAATCTACAGTAGTTAAAGACCACACAACTACACCGCCACCATATTACAATGAAGGTACACTTGTTGGAGCGTTAAAAGCTGCCGGAGTTGGACGGCCATCAACTTATAGAACAATGACAAAAATAGGTCAAAGTCGTGGTTATGTTATTAAAGAAAAACAAAATTTAATTCCGTCAGAAACCGGATTAAAAGTAATCCAAGAACTTCGTAAGCAATTTCCAGATATTATTAATAAAAAGTTTACCGCTGATATGGAAATAAGACTTGATACTATTGCTCTTGGTGAAGAAGATTGAAAAACTTGATTAATGGATTTTGCTCCCAAATTCCAAGAAATGGTAAAAAAATCTTATGATACAATTGAACGTGTAAAAGATGAAAAAGCAGGCCGCGATTGTCCTGACTGCGGGAAAGATTTAGTAATAAAGACTAGTCGTTATAATAAAAAATTTATTGGCTGTTCTGGTTTCCCAAATTGTCGATTTATTGAACCTTTAGAAAAACCAAAATTATTAGATGAATTATGCCCAAATTGTAATAGTCAATTAATTGAACGCAAAAACCGCCGTGGCGAACCTTTTACGGGATGTTCGGCATTTCCAAAATGTAAATTTATTAGAGCAGATGAAAATAGTAAGAAATATTCAAAAAAAGAAAAAACTATTAAATCAGAAAAAGCATAATATTTTTTAGTCGGTATAATTAGTTTTAAGGTATAATAAATTATATAGATATAGAATATATTTAAATAGAAGAGGAATATTATGAATTTAAAAACAGCAAACGAACTAGATGAGATTCTTAAAGGGAATAAAATTGTTTTAGTAGATTTTTTTGCCACATGATGTGGACCGTGCAAAATGTTAAGTCCGGTTATTGAAACTATGGAACAAAAGATGTCTGAAATCAAGTTTGTGAAAGTAAATGTAGAAGAATTTGAAGGACTAGCAACAAAATATGAGGTTCAAGGAGTTCCTACTGTATTAATTTTTAAGAACGGCAAAGAACAAGAACGAAGCTCAGGTTTTGTTCCAGAGGAAGTTCTTACACAAAAATTAAATAAATACTAAATAGATAGAAAATGATTATGGTTAAGCTATAATCATTTTCTATAATGCAAAGGGATTAAAAATGAAATATAAAATATTTGCAATTGATTTAGACGGGACTTTACTTAATTGAAAAAAATCAATTAATAGTTTTAATTTTAAAGCTCTAAAATCTTATTGTGATGCCGGTGGAATGCCTGTTATTATCACGGGGAGAGCACCCGATTCAGCAAAAATCTATATTAGACAAATTGAAAAAAAAATTAATCATAAAATTAAATATTTGGGCTCTCTTAATGGTAATATTATTGAAGATTTATCTCTTAATGAAATAATATATTCTAAATCAGTGCCTCCTTTTTTGTGTGAAAAATTATATCATATAGCTATGAAATACAATTTAGTTTTCTGACCATATACTGTTGAAGGGATTGAAAAGGAATATGTTGAGATTTATGGGCCAAAATCTTTTTCAATGATAGTCCAACATTTTCATAAAGGCACCAAAATTGTTAGACCTAGAGTATATCGGGCTCACCAATCGTATAAAATAAATATAATAAATAACGGTGCTAAATCTTACAGATTATTTAAGGCTTATAAATATATAGTAAATAATTTACAAGACGAACTAGACATATCTTTCACTAGTAAGTGGGTTTTTGAAATAACTATGAAGAATTCTAATAAAGGGAGAGCTATTAAAATAATTGCAGATAGAGAAAATATTGATCTTGAAAATGTTGCAGCTATTGGGGACTCTGCAAATGATATTCCTATGTTTAAAGTTGTTGGGCATCCGATAGGATCAAAAAGCACACACCAAACTATAACTGAATATGTTGATTATATTGTAAAAGACGCGCCCGACGAATGTGTTGCAAAGGCAATTATGGAGGATTTGTTGTATGAACTATAATATAAAAATGATTGTAACTGATGTTGATGGGACGTTATATGATAACGAACGTGGCATCATTGAACCATACACTTTAAAAAAATTACAAGAAGCTCACGATAAAGGAGTTATTTTAGCAATCAGCTCTGGGCGTTCTCCGATGGCAGCTTTTGATATGTACGGGCAAACAAACTTGCCTCATGATGGTTATGTATGTTCGATGAACGGTGGCGCTATTTTTAAAGCAAGCAATATTAAGGAACCAATCTATACTACAAAATTTACTAAAAAACAAATAAATTCTTTAATTAAATTACATGAAGAAACCAAACTGGAACACACCGTAACTATTTTTTATGGACTAGATAACACCGTTATACCATCTAGTGATTTGATTTATAAAAATAGTTCTTGAGATTATGTGCGAGAAACTGATTTAATTACTATATCTGACACGGACATTAAAACACTTAAAAAAGGTGAATTCGATATTATCAAAGCCTTGGTGATCCATGACTCATGTGGAAAGATTGATGAATTTCATCATTTAATGGGGAAGCTTAAGAATTTAGATGACGGTTTATTGATTAGTGGTGGTGGCCAAGGTAAAAATATTTTTGCCGAGGTTAACCCGCCGGAATCATCTAAGGGTATGGCGTTAGATCATTTGGCACAATTATATGGAATTAAAGTTGATGAAATGCTAGTTATCGGCGATTGGCTGAATGATATTAGCATGCTAGAACGAGCCAAGTATTCTGTAACATTAAAAACATCGAGCGATGAAGTAAAAAAGGCAAGTAAATATATAATTGACGCTAGACCTTCGGAAATTGTTGGTAAAGCAATAGAAAAATTTATCTTATAACAACCAACACCAATGCTAAATCATTTTCATTTAATCGTAAAAAGCGCATTTTTGAGAAATGATTTTTTTCATATTTATTTTTTTAATTAGCTAAAAATATTATTTTTTATTTTTTTTAGAGTGTTTCTATGTATAATTAGTTTACATTAAAAAAATTTAATATTTTTTTACTTTATTATGCAAAAGGATGATGAGGTGTTTTTATGAATAAGCCATTACTTAAATTAACAAATATTAACAAAACTTTTGATGACGGGTTTACCGCTGTTGAAAATTTTAATTTAGAAATCAAAAAAGGGGAATTTATTACCCTTTTAGGTCCTAGCGGGTGCGGTAAAACAACGATGCTAAAAATGATCGGCGGATTCGAATTACCGACACATGGGAAAATTTTATATAATGGAATTGACATAAAAGATATGCCGCCTTTTAACCGACCGACCGCAACTGTTTTTCAAGATTATGCTCTATTCCCTAATATGACTATTTATCAAAATATTGCCTATGGTTTGAAATTAATGAGAACACCCCTTGATAATATAAACAACTCGGTTTATATTGAGGCTGAGAAGGTTCAAAAACAATCTGAAAAAAAAGCAAAAATTAAAATTAAGCAAGTTGAGAAACATTTAAAAAGCTTGTCAAAAGATATTGCTAAGGAAAAGAAAAGATATAGTATAAACCCCTTTGTAAGCGAAATATATGAAATGAGAAGACCACAATTTTTAGCTACAATAGATCAATATAATAACGAATTATATAAGTTATATGGCGAGGATTTTTCTTCAAAAATTAGTTTTCTTGATAACACTTATGATTGAATAAATGGCGCTCTATCACTTTTGCGGATTCCTTTTCAATTACAAATTGCCTATAATGATTTAAATGAGATTGAAAAGAAAATTGTAAATTTAAAAAAATGATATCGATTTAAAAAACCCATAGATGATAAAATCGATAATCTTGAATGAAAATTCAACGATTTAGATTATTGAATTTCGTATTGACAAACTTTCCCCCAAATACGAAAAGATAGTTTTGAAAAACATAACATTACTAGAAAATTAACAAAAATCGAAATCAATCAACGTATTTCAGAGGTTTTAGATTTAGTAGGCTTAAAGGGCAAGGAAGATAAATTCCCCAATCAATTATCTGGCGGAATGCAGCAACGTGTTGCGCTTGCCAGAGCAATAGTTATTGAACCAGAAATATTATTATTAGATGAGCCGTTGAGTGCTCTTGATGCCAAAGTAAGAAAACAAATGCAAGCTGAGTTGAAGCGGCTTCACAAGGAATTGGGAATAACGTTTATTTTAGTCACGCATGATCAAGAAGAAGCGTTAACGCTGTCCGACAAAGTTGTTGTAATGTGTGATGGAGAAATTAAGGATTCCGGAACCCCAAATCAAATTTATGATACACCATCAAATATTTGAGTGGCAAATTTTATTGGCAAGACAAATATTTTTAAAGGTAAATATTTAGCAAATAAAAAGGTCGCTGCATTAGACATTATATTTAGTACCAAAGAAACTCATGATATTAGTGATAATGTTAATGTTTTAATTAGACCTGAAGATTTCGATGTTGTTAGTGTTTCTAAGGGATTTATTAAAGCGACCGTTAAAGAAGTTCTTTATAAAGGACTTATGTGAGAAATTATTTGTAGTTATAACGACTTGATAATAAATATCGAAAGTGTTAATCAAGTAAAGGCTGGCGATATCGTTGGGCTAATTTGAGACGACGAAGATGTTCACATTATTCCAGATAAATCTATAGAGGAGGAAATAATAGATGATTAAACAAAATAAAAAATATACTAATCGTTTTATATGAAACAAGCGTTTGTGACTAGTTGTTCCATTTGCTTTGCTAACGCTCATATTAGTAATTATTCCTTTAATTATGGTAATCGTGCAAGCTTTTATACCGGTTTCTGGTGGCTCTGTTAATGATAATTGAAGTATAGTAACTGGAACCGTTTGAGAAAAAATAGGTAAATCATTATATATATCAATAACTGCAACAATTTTTGCGATAATTTTAGCATATCCTTTTTGCTATTTTTTATCTTTTAATAAATCGAAATTATTTAAATCAATTGTTCTATTAACCATAACAGCTCCAATATGAAGTAGTCTACTAATTAAATTAATTGGATTAAAAACATTCTTTGATGTCATTAATGGCGAAATGAATAGTACATATGGTGATATTTTTACAATTATAGGAATCACTTATATGTACGTTCCGTTTATGATTATTCCATTGTATACGACTTTAGAGGCGATGCCGCGTTCGTTAATTGATGCTTCTAAGGATTTAGGGCACAATAGTATTAGAACGTTTTTTTATATTGTTGTACCATATACTAAAAACGCGTTATTTTCTGGAATAAGTTTAGTGTTACTTCCGGCCTTTACCTCGGTCGCCATTCCGGCCTTCTTAAATAATGCGAATAATGGGGACATGATTGGAAACATTATAATTGACCAAGGCCAGAATGGGTTGGAAAGTCGAATCGCGATAGCTCGCGCATCCGCTTTAAGTTTATTAGTTAGTCTTGTGATGTTTCTTGTTTACGGGTTGATTGTTTTGTCACCAAAAATGTATCGATCGATAATGCGCTACAAATCACAAAGGGAAATGGTGAATAAGCATGAGTAATTTTTTATCATTTTTAAAAAAATCATATATTTATATTATTTTAATTTTAATCTATATTCCCTTAATTTTTATTGTTATTTTAAGTTTTACGCAAGCATCTGATAAAGGAAATATTGGCAATTCCTTTGATTTTAATGACGGCCAAAATTATTTGCAATTATTTAGCAACGATGATTTTGTTAATGCTTTAGTGAATACGATAATAATTAGTGTGGTCGTAGTTCCAATTTCGACAATCATTGCTGTTCTAACTTGCTTTGGGATATGAAACTCAAAAAAAGTTTATCAATCTAGTGTATTATCTTCTTCTAGAATTAATATTGTTAATCCGGATGTCATTACTGGAATTAGTTTAGCCTTATTATTTTCTTCAACATGAATTGCAGTTGGTTTAAACCTAGGCTTTTTCACTGTTATTTTATCACATATTTCTTTTTGTACTCCGTATGCAATTATTGTGATATACCCTAGAATGCAAAAAATGAATCGCAACTTAATTTTAGCTTCATATGATTTAGGATACAATAAACTAATAACTTTCTTTAAGGTTACAATTCCTTTTTTGCTACCAGCTATTATAAGCGGTGCGGCAATTGTTTTTGCAATGAGTTTTGATGACTTTATCATCACCAGTTTAACTAGAGGAAGGGTAACAACAATCTCAACCCAATTATATGCGATGCGTAAGGGTATCAAGGCTTGGGCCGTTACTTTTGGAGCAATCATTATTATGATTACATTATTTATAATGGGAATAGTGGCGCTACGTCATAGTTATACCGAACGGAAAAACATCAAAGGCAAACGGCAAGCTAAGCTTAAAGTTTGAAATAAGCAAGGTTTGAAATAATGAAACGAAAAACTGTTATGACTTTCATCACAGCATTTAGCGGGTTACTAATAGTAGCCCCTTTGAGTGCTACACTTGTATCATGTTCAAGTGTAGATAAAAATCGTTTGGTTTATGGTAATTTTGAAAGTTATATGAATGCTGAGGTTGAAAGATATTTACAAACTAAATACGATGTTACTTTTGATTCTTATGAAACTAATGAACAAATTTTAAGTAATTTAAAAAACGATTCAATGGATATCGTTACCCCGTCAACGTATATGGATGTATCTTTAATTAAAGAAAACTTAATTCAACCACTTAATTGATCAAAATTTAAATTAGGTAATATAAATAATGTAGAGGATTTAATTATTAGTAAAAATCCGATTTTTACTAATTCGACAATTAAAGCTATGAGCGCTTATGGAGATTTAAATGGGGATAATATTATCGTTCCTTATGATTCCCTTTTTAATAACAATAACGAGCTAAAGCAAAACGGGCCGTATGATATTATTAAAAACGGAATTAAGACGACAATTCCAAATTTAATTGGTAAGGATTCAAAAAAACCCGGCGCATTAGATCTATTTAGCGAAGATAGTTTACTAAATTGAACTGTTCCTTATTTTTTACAAGATAATATTTTTGCATATAGAGGTCCTGAAATTAAAACCTGAGGAACTAAAAATAAAAGAACGAACGATAAAATCGATTGATTAGATATCTTATATACAATGAGCCATGATAGTCGTTTTTACAAAGCTAAGACACCCAATCTAGGAATGGTAGATGACTCTAGAACAATTTATTCGATTCCCCGTTTGATGCAAGATGAAAATAAAAATGTTAATCCACAATCAGATGCCCCGGGCACGTTCCAAAAGGTGGAAATAAAGGATGTGGAAAATACTTATAAATTATTTGTTGATAATTTTAGGAATTCTCCTAGTGATATTTTATTGAATTCCGATTCCAGTGTTATTTTAAATAAATTATCACGTGACGAAATTAAGGGTGGAATTATGTATAATGGCGATGTTGTGTATAGCGTAATCGGCGGTGACGATGGAATTGATATTAAAGCTGATGACATTCATTATGTTCGTCCCGAGAAAACACTCGCTGCTTTAGATACAATAGCTTTTAATAAAAATTTGAAAGGTGTAAAATTAGATGCGGCATATAATATTGTGGGAACAGTAATGTTTGATTCAATTGATTCCAATGGAGAAGCCCTTGATGCTGGAACCACGAATGGGGATGATTATAAATATTGAAGTACTAAAAATTTCGATGCAATCAACTACACACCGGTAACTATAAATATGTATGATTTTGCTACATCGCAAGGTTCATATGCTATAAATAAGAAATGAGAAAACGATGCATATTATAGCGATAGTCCAAAAGATAAAATGGAAAAAGATCTTTTAAAAATTAATGTAGATCCAAACATGTTGGAGCAACCCTTGAACGACATTAGTAAATCCAATATGCAAATAGCATATTACTCATTTAAAAATAACTTGTAATGTTTGGGCAAATTTTAATATATTAAAAATTTATTTTCCTCCTTATTTGTTCTATCACTTTTGCTAAGGACAATTTAAAGTTTCTGAATTTGTAAAAATATTTTATCAAGTTTACCGCACTAAGAAAGAAAAAAAGGCAAACATGTTATATAATAATAAATATAGTATATAAAGATTTATTTATTACAAATAGGGTCTAAGGAGTTTTAGAATGCAAGAATTTATATGTGAATATACACTAATAGAAAATTATCGTGAACCTTCAGAAAGATGAATTACAGAAGTAGTTGTAAAAGATAATTATGAAGAAGCGTATCAATTTTATTTAGCTATTGTTGAGTCAATGCACCGAGATATTCAAATGTACGATTTTTTGAATCGTAGAATTTTTAGTTCCATCACAGTTGCAGAAGTATCTGCAACATACCCGAATGGGAAAGTGATCCATTACTACAACAAAAGTCAAATTGAAGAACAAATCGCAAAAGAAAGCGAAATTCGCCAAGCCGTGACACAATCAGGTGTGGGTTACTCGCCCCAAAACAATCCAATGGTTGTCCAAGGAAACGCCCCCGCCGCAGGTAGATATCATAGAGGATATGAAGAAAAACCTTTCTATTCAAAAATGTTTAATGGTTGAAATAACAATGAATATCCACGAGCATATAATAATCAAAATGCTAGACCACCACAAAATAGCAACTATGACTTATACTACTTAAACCAATTAAATTCGCGCAACGGCCAAGCTTATATGCCGCGCCAACAAGCTTATCAACGACCTGCACAACGACCTGCACAACCATATCCGCCAGTGCAAATGTATAATCCACCATTGCCGCAACCGAACGTTTACGTTCAAGGAATAGCAAACCAACAAACACCGCAACCGAATTATCCTCTAATTCAATATCCGCCGCAACAACACCAAGCTCCGCAACAAGTTCAACCTCCGCAACCGCGGCCACCAAGACCGAACGTTAATAACACGCCGCCTCAAGTTATGCCGATAGCGCAACCTCAGCCTGTCGAACAATATAGAAAACCGATGGAAATGGCGCTTCCTAATATAGAACCTATTGGAAATAACGTTGCTCAAAATGTTAGTCCTATTGGGGCTCCTGTTGTTTTTGATAATTTTGCACCACCACCACCGCAACCGCAACCTATGCAAGCACCGTTGCCACCTCCACCGTTGCCACCACTTTTACCGCAAGATAACTTTGATGATCAACAACCACCTCCTCCGCCTCCGTTATCAGAAAGCGATGTTGAATTCCGCGAAAACCAAATTTTCGATGGAAGTCCTGACCCCGATAACACAATCGATCGACAAATAATTATGATGTCTTTAACTGGAAACGAAATTGATAGTATTTTTGATGGGGACTTTGATGTAGTGTTTGGAGAAGCGCCGCCTGAAGACTTTGATCGAGTAATTGTTTACGATTTAGACGCAGATGCAGTTGTTGGCGAATTTGATGTTTCTGAAGTTATAACCGATGATAAAAAAGCGCTTTGAAAAGACTTTAAAAAAGATTCACCAATGAAGCATAGTAACTATAAGAAATTCTTTAAGGGATTAGACGAAGCTTCCGCAATAATTACAGTAAACCCTTTCTTCTATAACAATGAAAAAACACTTGAAGATTTTAGAATGGCCGAATCACCAGAAGCATATGAATATTTAATTGAAGTATTCTAAAATTATTTATGCTATATAAAACACTAAAACAACAAACACTACTTTTTTGAAGGAAGATGTTTGTTGTTTTAGTGTTACCCACAACTTTAACTTATTGTATCTATTATTTTTTTAAATTATCGAATATGCGATAAAATTAATTATTAAGTATAAAAATTTTATGGTGTTTATAATTATATATTATTTATTTTACAAAAAAAAGGAGTCATTTCAATGGAATTAGTTAAAAATGAATTTCCTGTTTTTCGAATTCAAAAAACAAGAAATGATAAAGGCAATATAATTTTCATACATGATTTTCCAGATAATTCATACATTCATAGTAATATTGAAAAAATGATTAAGGATTTTAATTATTTGGCAGTTGATCTACCAGGTTGCGGCGTTACTCCGATTATTCAAAAAAGTAAAATTAATATTTATTATCAAGCTTGTCTATTGGTTGAATGAATTCACGAAAAGGGATTTAATAATATTGTCTTAATAGGACATGGGATAGGAAGCACAATAGCTTTAGTTTTAGCTAATATGATTGAGGGGAAGATTAATAATTTGATTCTAATTAATCCACCAGATCATGCAATGTTCAAAAAAATGAAAACCAATAATGATGTTTTAATTAAGAGTGACATTGACAAAATGACAAAAATTTATAGTGAACTATTCTATCGAGATGTTAAGGGGCAAGTCCGGGACTCGTTAGATATAGATCACAAACTACTTCTTTTTAAAAAGAAGTACAAGGATTTAAAAATTTTGGAAAAACAATTATATAATCATCGTTCATTTCGCGACGTATGCAATGCTATGAAAAAAAATACTTTACCAACAACCATAATTGTCGGTAAAGATAATAAATATTATGAATATAATAAAGCTGCTAATTGATATAAAAAACAAATGAAAAATATTGAAATATTAAAATTTAGTAATTCTAGTCACTATCCTTTTTTGGAAGAACCTTTAGAATACTTCGAAATTATTAAGAAACTAATTATTTAAATTTATTTACGATGATTAATTCTTCTACTTCGGGAATTTGATCTTGAAGAATATTTTCTACACCGTCTTTGTATGTCATATCAATCAAAGAACATCCAATGCATGCTGCTAATAATTTGATTTCTACGACACCTTTTTTGTAACTAACGAATTCAAGGTCACCACCATCTTGTTTGACGAACATTCGAATTGTTTCAATAACATCTTTGATTTCATCAATTATTTCTGCATCAGTTCTTTGGTTTAATTTGCTAGACATTTTAATATTCTCCTTCGTTAAATTGAATTCATTCTCTTGGACATAGATATTTTAGTGATCGTCGTCAACAATAGTTTATCATCTTTTTCGCTTTCAATTACTATAAAATAATAATCATCCAATTCTTGGACACGATAATAGAGTGCTCCATTATTTTCGAATTCAATATAACCCCTTGATAACATATCTTTCAATTTGGCTTCGATGATTAAATTGCTATCTTTGCCCCAATCTAATCTTTCCTTCGCTCTAATTAGAGCGTGATGAGTAATGGCGAAATTTGACTTATTATAAAAGCTCATTATTTTACCAACCCGAGAATAACATTCCTCATTGAATTAATAGCTATTTCGCTATGATTGGTTCACGGGATAATAATGTCAGCGTGCTTTTTTGTTGGTTCGATAAATTCAAAAAACATGGGTTTTACCGTTGTTAGTCATTGGTTTATAATTGAATCCATACTTCGCTGACGCTCCGTAACATCACGAACCAAACGACGAATGAAACATTCGTCGTTTGGTGTGTCGACAAAAATTTTAACATCTGCTAATTCGCGTAGATTTTTATCATACAAAGCAAATAACCCTTCAAATACAATAACATCAACAGAATTTTGAATAATGTTTTTATCACTTCTTTGGTGCACGGCATAATCATAAATCGGCATATCAATTTTCTGACGCATTAATAGTTGGTTAAGTTGGGAAATAATCAATGGTCATTCAAATGAGCTGGGATGATCATAATTCATTCTGGCGCGGATGGTTACATCTCCTTCGGCTTGTTTATTATAATAACTGTCTTGGCAAACAATAGCGGATTTAATATTTATTGGTAAATCGCTAATAATGCTTTTAGCGATAGTAGTTTTTCCAGAACCACTTGCGCCACTTACTAAAATTAAAATTGGCTTTTGCATAATTACTCCTTAAATTAATTCTATTATACATTAATTGATGATTTTTTTATATCTTGATACGTTTTAAGATAATTTTAATTTAATCAAACAAGTTATAACATTAAATACATTATAGTTACTTTTTTAGATATAATATTATATGTAACATGTTAGATTATAAAATAAGTAAAAAAATAAATTTAATTTAGTATATATATAATATTATTGTTATAATATATTGACTTTTAATAACACTTAGAAGAGTAAGATATTATATAATTTAGAAAGAGGGTGGAATTATGGCAGTACCAAAACGAAACGTCAGCCAGGCGCGTAAAGGAAAAAGACGTAGTCACGATCATTTAGAAGTTCAGACTACAGTAGTATGTAAAAAATGTGGTAAACCTAAACAACCGCATCGTGTTTGCCGTGCTTGTGGCACATATAACGGCAAAAAAGTGTTAGACATTTAATATGGCTCGTTCTAAAATATCAACTAAAAAAATAGTGCCTATTGCAAAAAATAAAGCAAATTTAACGAGCACTAATGAAGTTAAAAAAATTAAAATTAACTTGGCTTCAATGCCAGATGTTGAAATTTATAGTGACATGCCCATCAAACGAAAAACAAGTTCATTCCATGCAGTCGTAGCGCTTTGCTTATTAACGCTAGGACTATTGGTCGGAATATCGATTACATGTATCGTTATCTTTTTTGCATCATAAAAAATAAATTCACATTATAGTGAATTTATTTTTTTATTTATATTTAATAATTTTTTGTTTAATTGCTCAAACAGCAGTTGTAACCTCTGCGGTTCCGATACAAATTAAATTAGGGCGTTGTTTTTTATAAACGATATTACCCGCAGCATAAACTCCGGGAATCGATGTCTCGTTATCCTCGTTAACTAAAACTCGATTTAATTTTTTTTCTAATATTGAAAATTGGGAAATCGATTTTGGATTTATAGTTTGTCCATATTGGACAATGCCAATATCATAATTAATATTAGACTTATCATTGGATTGATTATTAACTAGGGTAATTTTGGTGTCATTCATTGTTTCGATACTACTATCCATATATTGTTTAACGCCGTTAGTAGTTAGAGCGATAACGTTAGCACCGATAGCTCTAAAGGCATCGCGGCGATGAACAATGGCAACGCTTTTAGGTGAACAAAATTCACTAATATGATTGGCAATGTCGACGGCTGAATCTCCGCCACCAAAAATTACCACATTCTTATTCTGATAATGCTTATTGTTTTTTAAATTATACTCCAAATTACTTTCCTTAAATAATTTGTTTGCTTGCACAATCGTTAATTTGTTATGAATAAATTGACCGATACCAGTTGATATAACAATGAATTTTGTTTGTAGCTTTTTTTGATTAGCTAATTCAATGCTGAAACCAGTGTCATTTTTTTCAAACGAAGTAACTGTACTATTTAAAAAGATATCATGTTTGTCGGGGTATTGATCCATTTGATCGAGATACTTTTTAGTAAGATCACTTGCTACAATGTCCTTAAAACCAGGGATGTCATACAGATGTTTTTGACTATAGAGAGACATTGGTTGCCCCCCAAGATAGCCAGAAGCTTCAATTATTGCGGTTTTAAAACCCCAATGATTAGCTATAAAATTGCCAACTAAACCAGTTGGTCCGCCACCAATAAAAATAATATCATACATATTTTGTACCTCATTTAATAAAATTAGATTATTATACACCACATTTTAAGGACTATAATAATAAAAAATGTGCCATCATAATAATCTTATTCTTAATTTCTTTCAAAATCAAAAATAATAGCAAAATTCCTATTATTTATTGCGAAAAACATTTTTTTACTTTGTTTATAATATAATTTTTCCCTTTTCGTAGTATTTAATATATAATTTAAACATATATAATACGCTACAAATAAATTATAAATATTTGATTGCGATGAAATTACATAATAAGGACAAAAAATATGGCAGAAAATAAATTATTAAAAGAAAACATTGTATACATTGATGAAAACGATGCTAAAACAATTGGAATCGTTGAAGGCGAACAACAATCAGTTTTTATCGATGGTAAAAATGTAGATGTTGTTTTCGTCGATGAACACGATATTTTACCAACAACTAAAAAGGAAAAAGATATAATTCAAGAAGCAAGTGAATTGGCTATCAACCGTAAAGAAGATGAACATCTAGAAGAACGCGCTTTAGCTGTACGTTCAGGTAAAACGTATAATCTTTGAGAAAACATTAAGGAATTCTTTGCTGGTGCCGCGTCTAATATTATCAATTATTTTAAAAACTTATTCAACGGTACTAAAAAATTCGATGGAACGGATGTTTTCACTGACGAGGAAATTAGAATTATTGAAGAAGTTATTTCAGAAGTTAAAGCAAATAAGGATGAACCATCATCTGACGGCGTTGATTTAGCTGTAAACACTTATTAAAAATTTTTTTAAAACATGGCGAAAGCTATGTTTTTTTTATTTTATCAACTTTGATATCTAAATTTATTATTCAAATTAATGTATAATATATATATCATCTTTTTAGATAAAAAAACAACTACATAGGGGCATCAAATGAAATTTTTTAAACACCGCGATAGCGATAATGTTAGGAACAACAATAGTAACATTAATAAATATGCTTTAGCTACAAATAAATCACCAACAATGCAATATGTGATGAACAAAATTAATAACCGTGATCGAATCACACAAACCATCGATTACAAATCATTTTATAATGCATCACCGATGCAACCTCCACAAATGCGAGGCATTGCACCTAATGCTGCATTAGCGGGTTTACATGTGGTTGAACCGATTGTGGAACCATTCCCTCGTGCAGGGAGATTGGACTACCATGATTCTAAAGTGACACCGCTTCTTTATATGAACGGGCGAGGTACTAGAGTTAATTTGAGAAGCATTAATGCTTCAATACCTTATGAAACAATTAAATATGGTTTCAACTTTAATGACGTCCGTAAACCTTTGGTATATTCTGGTAACATTGGATTAAATCATGATTTTAGATCGCTAAACATAAATATTGATAATAGTGATTTAGAACGCTCTAGTCAGCTTCGTAGTTTAAGTTTGGCTAATCCTTTGTTCTTGGATCACCGCGCTAATTATCATAATGAGGTTCCGACATTTCATTTAAATGTACCCGAACCAAAATTGCCACGGTTAACCCCCTACAATCTTTTTGAGGATTTAAAACACGCTCGAGAATATAATGTTAATTTTCCTAAGCTTCACCGCATAAATGATTTTATGAATGATGACGACCAAGAAATTGTGCAACACCATGTGCGGCAATATAGTGAATGATAAAAAATAATAGAAAATGCACTTAATCAATTAAGTACATTTTTTTTACTCATTATATTTATGGATTACTAAAATAAGCACAATTCCCTTGGCGTATTTTAAATATTTAATGAAAGTTTATAATTAATATATTTTTAATATATTTTTGTTGAAATAAAATTTAAATTTTAAAAACTTTATGAGTTCGCTTGGCACGCATGATTTATAAAGGTGATATTATTTACATTCATTAATAAATTAAAGTTTAACGAAAATAGCTAATAGGATTTGAATATTAAATAAGATTAAAAGTAAGTATTTTTGGACGATTATTTAAGTGTTTATTATAAGGGCTTTATACCCGCCTCAATAATTGCAAATTTAAATTACCTTGTGTTTTTTATATTCATAATTTTTTATTTGAACTATAACTATCGTGTTAGTTACGATATTTTTCTTATTTCTTAAGGAAAGTGAAACCAAAATTTTATGATTGTTTTTAATAACAATGAAAATATATAGGAAGAACTCGGGACATACTTGTGGATTTTTTAATTAGATAATGACTGATATAAAATCTCTTATATAAAACCGGGTTTTAACCATCCTATAATTGGGGTACTTCATTTTTTTATCTTTCTATTACATTAAAAATCAAGTGAAATAATGCTTATTTAATTATATGCAAATTATTTTTCCATTTTTACTTATTACGTTAAATATATTTTAATGGATTGAGATTACAACGAAATATACAAGCATCAACGAGATGTTACGGTGCCTTCTTTGTGATAAACGTTAGAGTGCGAAGCCTCAATTAAAATGTTGATTGCATTTCAACTTAACCAATAATCAGTGTAACTTTATTACTAAAGTTACTTAGCAAATTATTTTAGTACTTACTATCTCACTTAATTATTCGCAACCGGTTGCAACTATAATTGAATCGATATTTTAATATACGGCGTATCAAAAAATATCTTTTAAAATTATTTTTTGATACTAATTTTTGAACTAAAAAACTTTTATATAGTTAGCATTTAATTCCTTAAATGAAAATTTCTAATGGGAGATCTTGAAGTGCGACTATTTAAAAAACAAGTATATACCTTTTGATGAATATTTATGATTCCATTAATTTGAATATATGGAATTTATGAGTCGTGCATTATTCTAAATTCACAATTGCAAAGGGCAATTAAATCTAGAAAAATACTATTTATTACTTACAATATCATACATATATGGAAACAAATTAAAGTTGAATTAATATTTGAAATCATTTATATATTTTGCATCACCATTGATTTGGTGATACCTATAAAATTAAACATTAAAAATGTGACTTATTATTACTATTAAAATGATTTTTTAAATATATTTTTTCGGATTTATTAAGTTTCATCAGAAAGAGCCAATTTAAATAATTGGCTTAGAATTTAATTTTCTATGAATTATAAAACCAATAAAACACGGATAATATTGCATAAATTAGTAGTTTTACTTATTTTTCATTAATATCACAAATTAATAATTAATTATATAAATACCAATATATTCGCTATTTTATATCACTTTAACAAGCTCTTTAAAAATATTTCATTATTTTTGGTATAAATTCTTTTTAGGTATTCCATCCTTTGTTATAATTATTATGTAATATATATTAATTTATGCAATTTAGTTAATCGTTGTAAACGGTTCAGATTTCATTGTTTGAATTTAATTGTAATTTACTCTTACAGAATTAATTGAGGACATAAAAATGGCAAAATACGATGATA
The DNA here is from genome assembly GCA_021378525.1 of Ureaplasma sp. Hg2. GTDB lineage: Bacteria > Bacillota_I > Bacilli_A > Mycoplasmatales > Mycoplasmoidaceae > JAACJV01. The sequence goes on from JAACJW010000001.1 coordinate 48,408, forward strand.
TAGTTAACCGGGATTTTAGTAAAGAAATAAAAGCTCCATCAACAGTTGAATTAACTAAAAATGTTGATAATTTTGGCGTTACATTAAAACTTAAGGAAGACGTTCTTTTGAATTTAACAAAAACGCCAGAAGGGAAAATGTACGTTGATCAAGACAAAAGTAGTTTTTGGGGAATAAATCCAATGTATAGCTTTGGAGAAACGGCTCCTGAAAACAATGTCGATAAAATCAACGTTATTAAACATTACGATTCTAGAGAAGACCTTCGCACCTTAAATTTGCTACGTGCGCAAGCAAACAAAATTATCAACGAAGCAAAAGCTGAGTACAAGAAAAAATCTTTACACGCCAAATTGTTAAGTGAAAAAAGCATTACTTTCGCTGAGGTTAAAGCTAGCCATTTATTGTCTAAAGCAAAAGGGATTGAAATAACTTATGTTGATCGTCAAAACGAGGAAGTGCGCAAACAAGAAGCTTTGCTTTTAATCGATGATTGAAAAACTAAGGCTGTTGAAAATAATTCTACACGTTTAGAATATTTAACTCAAAGAGAAGAACGTTCACATGAAAAATTAAAAGGCCACGAAATGAACAATAGAGCTATCGCAGAAGAGAGATTGCACGAACGTGAAATCTTTGCCCAAATTCATTTAGAATGAGAAAAGGAAAAGGCCGCTACATTGGCCCAAGGAATGCATTTTAATGTTCCACCTCCAGTTCGTAGAAAATTTTTAGGAACCAGAAACAATTACCAAGATGAATTAAAATATTCTACAATAAATGAACGCAAAGAAGACCGGGTAATCAACTTATTAAATAACAAAGAAGATATTAATGGGGTAGACTTTATTGAGTCAACCAAACGTGGAAATGCACTAAATAAATTTACTAAGTTTACTAAAGATCCAAAAACACATGCATTAGAAAATAGAATTGAAACTACAACTGAACGCAATCTACATGTTTATATTGTTGATGAAGATGTGTATGAAAGCCAACTTAGAAAAAATAATTATATAGATGCGAAGAAAGAACGCTTTGAAATTATGGTCGATGCTCGTATGTATGCCCCATTCAAGGAATATCTTCATGTTGAATGAAATGATGAAAATGGCAACGATGAAATCAAATATCAAAATCAAAAAAAATTAGCTAAGGTACGTAGTGATTCGGATGATGTGCAACGTTATTACTTGGACAAAGAGGCTAGAGAACAAGCCTTACGTAGTCGTAATGAAAACGCGGTCGAAAGAGAACCATCATATTATTCTGTAGAAGATTGATCAGATAATGATTATATTAATGGCCAATCGCAAGATGGCGCGCTTAAGCGTTGATTTAAATCGAGAAAAGACCGAACCCGTGAACAGGAATTGGATTTTGAAAAAACTGATTTTAATGAAACAATCGATAATAGTAACGACATATATTTAAATGATGAAAACGAAATAAACGAATTAAAATTATATTTAGCTAAAAATCAAAATTACATTGACCTTTATGATGGGCAACTTTTTGACCGAAATCGTTTAGTCAATGACGAACATTATGTTTCTATCGATTATATTATTCCATTAGAATTAAGTGGCGATGATTCAATTAGCAACAAGATTTTAACTAAATCCGAACTTCATTATAGCAAAGGTGATTTAACGCCGTTTGAATGAATGGATGATGAAAATTTTGATTTATTTTATGAAGAAGTAACAAAATTGTTAAAAAATAGAGGACGAGAAAATAAGAAACGTTTAAGAAACCTTACTTTTATAAATAACGTGAAACAAGAAAGTTATATTAATGATAACGATGAAGACTTCCAAGGGTATGAACAATATGACGACGAAGAATATTATCGTGAAAGTTCTCGTGATCAATATAAAATACAAAAAGCCAATGTTCTTTTAAGAAAACTTCCTATTCATCCGATTATTCATGATGAACCATCAAAATTATTGCAAAGTGGAATCCGAACAACGGATGCCATTAGAGCTTTCCAACGTTTGAATGCTGATGAAATTTATTATGACAAAGAAAAACAAATAATTTTAAATAAATTAAAATATGTTTGCGATGAAAATAGAAGACAGGAAAATTCTTTTAGACACAATCAAGAAAAATCTAAACAATTAGATGACTATGTTAAGGTTAAGGCTGATGAGCTAAAAGCAAATTTTGTTTCAAGTAAAACTAGACTATCGACCAAGAATTTCAATAAGGATCAAAAAATAGATGAACGCTATCGTAATATTTCTGAAACCTTATTTGAAAAATTCTCTATCGAACGTCAAATGATTGATGAAAAGGAAGAAAACCTTCATAATCGTGAGGAAGCACTTGAAATTCGGAATGAAGCGATAACTAAAGAAAGAGTTTTGAGTCATTTAGAAAAAGTTAACACACGAGAAATTAAAACACTTCACCGTTTGAAAACTAAATTAGAGCAATATAATCGTAAATATGATTTTGATATTCCAGTAGATGATTTTCCTTTTGTGAACACTTTATCGCAAGCCGGTGGTGAAAAATATTTAAACCTAAAAAAAATAAATGATAAATTAGTGCTACAATGAATTTCTGAAGAAACTAAATATCGTGAAAACGATGAAGACGAAGAAATTGATATTAAAGCAGATAGCGCAGTTTCTTTAATGGGAAAGGCTTCGAAAATTATTGACACCTTTAAAGTAGGGACAGTAGATAATAAAGTTGAAATCATTAACGATTCTTTACCTAGTGATGTTACTAAAATAGTGATTCTAGAAAAATATAGACATAAGGATGAAATTGAACAAATCGAATATTTAAGAACCTTAGCTAGATCAATGGTTTCAGAAGTCGCAGACGTTGCACTTTTGCAGGAAGCTAGAATTGTCGAGGAAGCTCATATTGTTTTGGAAGAAGAACTTGAAGAAGCAAAAAAATATTTAGACAAATGTGAAGTCATTGAGAAAATGATTGACCGTCGCAAAAGTTTCTATGACAAAAGTTTGAAAGAGGCTTGAAACGATAAACGTGATAAAGAACGTGAATGGAATCGAATTGTTAAGTCTGAAAAAATTGAAAATGCGCGACGTACAAATGCATTGAGAAAACAAGCTCAAGCTGATTTACGAGCACAACTTCATGATTCTTTAGGAGAAGATGGGTTGAATCATAAACTTCCTATTAATATGCAAAACGAATTTAAACATTCACCAGAAGCTATTAAAATTAATCAAAGACGAATTCGTATGTTGGAACAAGATTTAAATATGCCAATTTTACGCGAGAGTGAACAAGATAAAAAACGTAAACGGATCCAAGGATTTGAAACACCTACTACAACAAGTCAAAAAGTGGGCAAATACTTCGGAATGATGAAGGAAAAGTTCATTGAAGCGTCCGCTGATGCAGAACCTAATATTGACGAATTAATTGGAACAAAGGAAAAATTAAGATTAACTTCACAAGAAGAAACAAATGTTAATCAAAACATTAAAGATGTTGAATATTCAGAAATGACTAATTCCTTTGAGGGCCATCCTATTCCCACGACAACATTAATTAATAATGAATACAAAAACCAGGTTATAAATAATAGTCAATATGAATCTGATGAAAACCAAAGTGAAATCGAAAATGATGTTTTTGTTCCAACACCTATTATGGTGGGAGCTAGCGAAGATAACCCTATTGATGTGCAATTTAGTGCGCCTAGAGAGGCTTTTACATCAGATATTAATTTGACGTCCCAAATTGAACCCGACGTTGTTGTTGATCCATTAACGATTCCAGCATCTGGCGATTATAACAGTGGCGCTGAAACTCCGATTGAACAATTATTAACAAATTGAGAAAAAGAAGCTGATGAAATTTCTAAATCATTAGACGACTTGAGTAATGATTGGGATAACGGCGTTAAGCAAAAGAAAGTTGTGCAAGCGAAACATGACCAAACCCAGAAGATGAATGATGTAGATTTTAAAAGTAAAACCATGGATGAATTAGAGGAAGAAGAACTAATTGATAAAAGTATTTTAAATCACTAGTGAGCATCGAAAATAGCATCTTCAATGAGGATGTTATTTTTTATGATTATGGAGGGAAAATGAAATTAAAGTTTGTAATGCCTGAAGAAATAATGATAGGCAACAAAACGATTATAAATATGAAATCACGGATTGACGGATCCGGTTTTAATAATGTTCTATTTTTAGTTTCTACAGACTTTGAAAAAAATGCATATTTGAAAAAAACTTTCAACAAGTATAAGAATAAACTCATCATTTGGATCGACCCTCGTACATTAGAGGAAGATGTTATATCTAAAATTACTGAAGATTTAGATACCAAACATATTGAATTTGCATTTATCATTGGTAATAGTCATATAGTTAATGTAGCGAAAATATCACTCTTGGCGCATATTAATAACATTAATAACGTCTATGGTGATTGCAATGGTGAAATGTTTGATAGAACCATTCCTTTTGCTGTTGTTGCCTCAGAACCATACGATGCATCAGGCGCTTCTAATTGCGTTAAATTAATTCACAATAAACGTCTATTTTCTTATTATAGCGACGCCTTCGTTCCGCGATATTTCATTGTTGATTTTAATATTATATTGATTCAAAATCATGGGGCATTTAAAAATTACTTATTATCTAAAATTATTATTGGCTTAGATATGTATTTTTTAGATAAAAAAAATATACTTGGGAGTTGTTTTTCTTTAGGGGCAGTGGAAATGATTTACCATGAGGCTCAAAACATGATTACTAATGAAGCTAGCTATGAAACATTGGCAATTTTGGCTCACGCGGATTATTCGTTAGTTATGGCAGAAAATATGTTACGGCAAAACAACCGTATTACTATTCGAGAGAGCATCGAATATTTATATCGTAATTTAAACATTAAAGATATCCCGTTGGATTTAGTAATTTCGTCTCTTTGCTTTAATGTTTTGACATATTATAACAATAAAGATGAAAACTTTGATATAGTTGCAAAAAAGTTATTTCTTAATTTTAATATTAATAGTTATGAGGAAGTAACTAAGGCTTTAGAGATATGATGTCGCAAATTTAATATCAAAACTGATTCAATGTGTTGGCTCACTGAAACGGATTGACATATTCTTTATGAGGCAATTAATAGTCACAGAGATAAGAAAATAATAAAAGAGCTAAGAAATATTTTGTAGGTGAATTATGTTATATAAAAATTACAACAGTTCAGCGTTACGTTTTTGATGCTGACAAAAGATATCGTTATTAAATCAAAAAACAAATAAATATTCTAAAAATTTGCCATTACTTTTTTACGATCCTAAATTATCTATAATCCAAATGCCTCCGCTTACATTGATGGGGAATTATGCTTTAGAAGAACTTGGTCCGGAATTGAGCCAATTAGGTGCAAGTAAAATATTAATTATTACAGATAAAAATTTATCACTATCTCCAATATTCAAAAGACTTATTGGAACACTTGATAAATGACATATTAATTATATTTTATTTGATGAAGTTATTGCAAATCCAACGATTGAAATTGTAAATCTAATCAAAATTAATTTTATAAAACAAAAATGTAATTATTTAGTTTCATTCGGGGGTGGTTCCGCGCACGACGCCGCTAAAGCTGCCGCTATTATTATCTCTAATAATATATCAGATTTACGAGGGATAGATAAACTTAAGTTTCCTCCGGTTGGGGTTGTTTGTGTTAATACTACCACCGGAACAGGCTCGGAGGCTAATAGCATAAGTATAATAACTGATGAAAAAAAATCTATTAAAGTTACTAGTGTCGATAAGTTTAATATTCCAATTTTAACAATTTCTGATCCAAGTTTAACAATTTCACAAGCCCCGAATGTAACTGCCAACGGTGGAATGAATATTTTGGCTTTGGCAATAGAAGCGTATTTATCGCCTTACCACAAACCTATAACCGATATTCTAGCTACTAGATGCATTGAGTTAATAGGTTTAAATTTGGTTAATTCATATGAATCATTAAAAAATAATGAATATCGCTCCAATCTAATTACCGCTTCATATATGGTCGGTTTAGCTCATGGTGGTGCGGGTTCAGGATATGTCGATGCAATAAGTAATGCGATAAGTGGCTCCTACAATACCGCTCATGGAGTTGCAAGTGCGATTTTATTACCTTACATTATTAGTTTTTTGGGGCAAGATAAAGGAATAGCTAAACGAATCAATAAAATAAATTATGCACTAAACAACCGGCCTTATAATGCCAATGATAAACAGGCTGTTGTTGATTGCGCGCGTTCTATTTTCGAATTAAATTATAAATTAAAAATACCTAATACATTAAAAGGGATAAACGTTACGCCCGACAACTTTAAAAAATTAAGTAAAAAAGTAATGAATGACTATGCTTTAACGAGTAGTCCTAAGCGGTTTTCCAAAAAAGAAATTATTAGTATTTTAGAGCATGCTTATAGTGGAAAATTATTTTAAAAAAAATAAGAATTCTTCCAATTAGGGAGGAGTTCTTATTTATTTGCTTTATTGATAGCGATAGCGGTTCGTGATTTAAGACGATTAGCTTTATTTTTATGGATTCGACCTTTACTCGCTGTACGGTCAATCATTGAATATGTTTGATCAATTTTACTAGCATCGTTAGAATTTCTAGTTTGCTTTACATTTTTTCTTAATGCTGACATATTTGAATGTGTTGCTTTATGTTTTTTAACATCCTGAAGATGACTTTTTTCATTTGATTTAATATTTGCCATTAAATGTTCCTCCTCCCGAATAATAATATAATATGTATAAACTATATAGATTATATAAAATTATTGTAAATTTGCAATGTTTTTTGTATATTAAAGTAAAATTTATATAATTATAATCAATTTAATATATTAACCTATAGCAAAAATTTTGCTAAATTATTGATATAATAAAATAACGAGGTTAACATGAAACGTAAAAACGATACCAAAACAATTGATGATAGCAAAAAATTATTGGCAGAATCATTTGACAACAAAGCTACTGAAATTAAATTACAAGCTCATGTTAATAATGTAAAAAACGATAATATTAATGTAATGAAAAACCAAATAAAAATTAATTTAGAACATGCTAAAGAAGCCAATAAAGTAACTAAAAAACATATTGATGAAATCGAGCTTAAAGATGAAATTAAAAATACTATGAAATCTATAAATGAAGTTGCACAATTTTTTTTAATACAACTATTAAAAAAAGATAAATAAATTTCTTTTTTTATAGTATATTTATATAGATGAAATAATCATTTTAAAACTAAGGAGTGGTTCTATGCAAAACATGTTTATGTTATTAATTATTATTGTTCCAATCGGAGCTGTAATATATTTTGTTATGAAAAAGAAAAAAGGCCCAGCCCTTAAAACTGAGCGAACTGAAAATGAAGATGAAGTTTGAAAAACAATCAAAAAATATTTAAAAGATTCTGGTGAAAAAGGTAAGGAAATTATCGATTCATATGTCGTTAAGAGACCCGACCCCTACAATAAATCACAAATGAGTAAAGATAAAAAAAAGGAAGTCAAGGTAGAAGACAAGGCTAAAGCTAAGTTGAAAAAAACTGATCCTGAAGCATATAAAGCATATAAAGCTGAATTGAAAATTGATAAAAAAAGAAAATTTCCCGAACAATACATAGTTTTATTTACGACTCGCGACACCAAGACACATAACCACGATGTGCCAAGAGCGATCGAATGTGAAGTTATTTATAAAAAGATTTCTAAAAAAGATACACAACGAAAAATTATTATTAATGGGATGTGTGACTTTGATAAGGAAATGGCTTGAATTAAACCAATTAAAGCAAAAGATGACGAGGCTTTAGAAAAGCAACAAAAAAGTGATATGAAGCGTGAAACAAGGGTTGAAAAACGAAGTGCTAGAAAAGTCGAAAGACTAAAGGTAAAACCTAATTCTATTGGAGTTATTGGCTTTAAGGACGATGCTATAGACCGTGTGAAAGAAGTTAAAGATTCTATCAAATCAATTGATGTTAAATCAAAATTTAAGATAAAGAAAAATACACCAAAAGATGCACCAACACAGGAATTAAAAGATGCGCCAACACAAGAGTCAAAAGACGGGCCAGCGCAGAAACCCATTGAAAAAGATACAATAGGTGAGACAAAGAAATAATAAAATAAATAAGGAGGTGGTTTCATGAAAATAGTTTTCATGGGGACGCCTTTTATTGCAGCCGAGTGTCTTCGGACATTGTTATCAATGGGAGTTGATGTTGTTGCAATTGTAAGTCAACCAGATAAAGCTAAGGATCGGAAACAAAAATTTATTTTCAGTCCGGTTAAACAATTAGCTTTAGATAATAATATTCTTTTGTTCCAACCTAACAAAATTAAAGAAATCGAGTTCGATTTAGCAACGCTAGATATTGATATGATTATTACTTGTGCTTATGGTCAGTTTATCCCCGATAGCATCTTGACGATGCCCAGCAATGGTTCATACAATATTCACGCTTCAATGTTGCCTAAATTAAGGGGGGGAGCGCCAATTCATTGGGCTATTATCAATCGTTTAGAAAAAACTGGTATCACTATCATGAAGATGGTTAAAAAAATGGATGCTGGTGACATAGTATTTCAAAGTTCTTTTGAGATTGATAATGATGAAACTTACAAATCCCTACTCCAACGCTTAATTAATTTGGCCAAAATTATGCTTCGTAAGCATTATTTTGATTTGATTAATTCGAATTTCGAAGCACAGCCACAAGAGGCTGCAGCGGTCACGTTTGGTTACAATATCAATAAGTCGCTAGCCATAATTGATTTCAACAAGCCAGCTTGTGAGATTGATGCGTTAATTCGTGGACTATTTGATAAGCCGATAGCGCGTTGTTATTATGATGATAAATTGATAAAAATACATCATGCAAAAATAAGCTCATTCAAGTCTAAAGCTGCTCCTGGTACAATTACGAAAATAGATAAAAACGGGGTTTATGTAGCTTCGCAAGATTATGATATTGAAATATCCATGTTACAATTACCTAATAAAAAAGCCTTAATGATCAGCGCTCTAATTAACGGCTCGCATCCGTTTCAAGTAGGAGGTATTTGACACAATGAAGAAATCTAAATACATTGGTAAATATGATTACATTGGGTATTACACCAAACCAGAATATATGTGGTTTTTTAGTAACCATGAAATCCAAAAAGCAATCGAAACAAAAATTAATCTTATAAATATAGATGCTGATGATGAAAATTCACCTGACGAAGAAATTGATGCTTACAACTTATATCGTGAAGCTTTAGAGAGCAAAGATATAGATGAAAATAATGCCCAAATTCTCGAGGGACGAATTATTGATCAAAAATCTAAGGCTTACATTATAGATAAATATAAAATTGATACTGTTTATGATTTCGATGATGACGAATATAAATATCAAAAAATGGAAGAATTAAGTAAATTAAGCATTCGTTTGTTTGATGAAAATGAAAATATAATTATTTTCCAACCGGTTTTTATTCGAGATAAAACCATCACCAAACCAGATGCTGTTGTTAAACAAGATGGAATTATTAATTTGGTGGAAACCAAAGGGACAACAACAACAAAATCACATCATTTTTTGGATATCTTTTTTCAACATAATGTTTTAAAAAACCAACCGTGCTTTCAAAATTATGATATTGATTACTTTTTGTGTATTGTACGTTATTGTAAACTAGACAAAAAAGATGTGTCATTTGTGATTACCCCCTTTTTCAATTATGTTAAATCTATTTCCTTTAATAAAAAAATTAAGGAATCAATTAGTGAAAACGGTTGAATTGAATATAAGTCAAAACAAAAATTAGGCGAAGGATATTTATTTAAATTGATGGAGTCTTTTCCCTTTAGTTTAACTAATGCAGTACATAATGATGTAAGTGAATTATGAGCAAAACGTGATGTTGTGGGGAACGCCCAAGCTCGACTTGCTATTGATCGCTTTATTATCTTGTTAAATAATGTTGTTAAAGAATTTGATATCGTTATTAAAAAATTGGTTGACCACCGTCAAAAAATGATGCCCGGAACTTTAATTAGTCTAGAATCATTTATGCCTTCTAAGGGTATTTTAGGATCATTTAAAGATTGTAATTTTTGACCATTATTGAGAAAACTTTATCCAATGCTATCGTACGGTGTAATTGATTATTCAGGTAAAATTGTGGACCTTAGAAAATTTGGGTTAGAAAATATTAGAACGACTACGAGTCTTGATCAACTAATTAAGAGACCTAAAAAAAACCCAGATTTTTATATTGATTTATTTATTAACAACAAAAATCCCTTTATTGTTTCACCTAAAGCACGTTTACTTTTAAATAAATTAAAATCAAAAAAAGTGTATTTTGATTTTGAGACTATTAATTCTTCAATTAGAGCGATCGATGATAGTTTGCCTTTTATGCAAATCGTTACCCAATGTTCAATTTTAAAAGATCATGGTTCAAGCATTGATAAAGAGGAATGTAATAATTTAGTTATTGATCCTTTAAAAATTAATATTGCTTGATTCAAACAAATTATTGATGACTTATACGAAGGTGAAGAATATAGTTATATCGTCTATAATAAGAGCTTTGAAAGATCGCGATTAGCGGAAATGGCAAACTTTATAAAAGATCCACTATACACTGCAAGAACTGAAACAATTATTAATAATTTGTATGATTTAGCTGATTTCTTTATGATTAGTTCCAACAGCGGCTATTTTATTGTTGCTAAAGAATTACATGGTTTTTATTCAATCAAGAAAGTTCTACCTTTGGTTAAGAAATACAATCCCGAAATTTTTGATAAAACGCGTTGTATAGAATATAACACACTAGATGTTTATAACGGTTTAGTTTGCCAACAAGCGACTATGCGGCGGTTCTTTGGGAGTATGTCCGATGAAGAATGAGAAGCATTAGAAAAAAATCTAAAAATATATTGTGAAAACGACGTTAGGGCGATGGTGGCCGTAGAATATTTCGTTAAATCGCTTTTAACCAAATTTAATATTTAGAGAATCAAAATAATTTATAACGGTCCTAAAAATTTAAACACAAACATTAACCCTATGAATTAAGGTTATTGTGAAAGTTTAAATTTTTTTTATTACATTTTTTTAAGATAAATAAAACAAAAATGTATGTTATATTTCGAGTTTTAAATATTTTTCCTATGTTTAACTCTTTTATAGTTTATAATATACGAATAACGAAACATATACATATAATCTATATGGGAGTTAAAATTTCACATTTGCATCGGGGTCGATTATGGGTAGAATTTTATTAGAATTACGAACAATTTATAAGACATATGAACTTGAAAATAAAGAAGTAAAAGTCTTAAATAATATTAATTTGGATGTTGAAGAACACATTTCTTTAGCTATTTTAGGAAATATAGACAGTGGTAAAACATCGTTGATTAAAATAATGGCTCGATTTTTCGAACCAACTTTTGGTGAGGTAGAATTGTTTCCAATCAATAAAGTTCAACCAGAACTTACAAATAGTATTTTTCATGAAACGTCACCAATTGAGATAAACCGACATAAGTTAGCACCAGAAACAACTGTTGATGAGATGATAAAGCTTATTGACGAATCAAGAAAATTTCCTGCTGAAAAAAAGGAAATGGCAAAACTTATAGAAGTCAGTGGTATCCCAGCAATCGGAACTAAAACATTAGAAGAATTAGAAGGCTCGGATTACAAAAAAGTTAAATTAATTTCAATTTTGGCTAACAAAGCACCAATTGCTTTTTTAGATGATGTAGGAAGTGCTTTTAAATATAGCGAAAAAATCAAATTTAACATTGAAATGGGCGAATATATTAGAAAACATAAAATGACTATAATCATGACAGCAAATGATCCCGAAGAGGTTGTTGATTTATGTGATGAATTTATAATCCTAGGAAAAGGAAAAATTGCAGCATTCGGTGACGTAGAAGTCCCTGAAGGCTTCGAGGATTTTTCAGAGTGCGTTAGTAAATGAGTTGAAGTTGGAAAAGTTGAAAGTCACGACAATGTGATCACATGATTCAAAAATTTATTTAATTCAAACAAGAAAATACTTGAAGAACGTCGTTTACGTGATGCAGCTAAAAATCAATTATTACTACCCGGTGGAGAACCGATGGAAGTTCCAGATGCAATGGTGATTGAAACTGCTGAATTCGAAGATGATGAAGCAACATATGAAAAACCGGAACATAAATCTTTCCTTAGCCGTAAACGCGCTAAACAAGAAGAGTATGAAGATGAAGAAGACGAAGAAGACGATTCTCAAAATACCGGAATAGAGACAAACAATAAAGAACGCCGTAGCCAAATGGATATCATGAAAAAAATGGAGGCTTTCGAAGTAGAGGAAAACGATACAAAAGGCCATGATGCCTTCAGCAAGAGAGCAAAAGAAATCGAACAAACCGATGATGAAGCTGGCAAAAGAAAAGAACGTGCTGCAAGATTAGCCCGAATCCAAGCAATCGAAGGAAAAAATGCTCCCCAAACAAATAATGATTCTAGCGGCGAAACCCCTGAACAAAGACTAGCAAAACGAAAAGAATTATTAGAACGCATGAAATCCAAAGAAAATAATCCAAGTGTTACTGATACAGAAGCTTATGAATCAGAAACCCCGGCACAAAGACTAGCAAAACGAAAAGAAATGTTAGAACGTATTAAGGCCAAAGAAAAAGGCGTGGAAGTTTCTAGTGGAACCGATGCAGATTCAGGTCCAGAAACACCAGAACAAAGACTAGCAAAACGAAGAGAAATGTTAGAACGCATTAAAGCAAAAAAAGAAGGCAGAACTTTAGTTTCTGATAACGAAGCGGATGATTCAGTTTCAGCTAATGAATTGCATTCAGTTGATGAAACAGATTCAGCGATAGCAAACTTTGATTCAGAAACACCAGAACAAAGACTAGCAAAACGAAAAGAAATGTTAGAGCGTATGAAAGCCAAGGAAAAAGAAGGGGATACCCCTCCTGAAGTTGAAACTCAAACAAGTGAGAGTGAAGCTCCAATGATAGAAGAAACCGAAATTGGTGATAAGAAGAATTTATCTCCATCAGAACAAAGACTAGCAAAACGAAGAGAAATGTTGGAACGCATTAAAGAAAAGCAAGCCAACATGAAAATTGAAGAAGTTGAAACTTCTAAAAAACATGTAGTTTTAAGTGCTGCTGCTGCTGAGCGTAAAAGTAAGTTAGAAGCTATTAAAGCACAACAATCTAAAAAATCAACAATTCAAATAAAACTTGAAAAAGCCAAAGCTAGAAAAGAAGCAGAAACTTTAGCTGAAACTAATGCAGCTAAGGAAAAAGCGACTTTTGTTGCTGCAAAAGCGGAAGCCATTCTAGAAAGTGAAAAAACTAAGGAATCTTTAGCAAATGTTCATGAAGTTAAAACAGTTGAACTTAAAACTAATAATCAAGTTGATTCTTCTACAAGCGAACGAGCAGAAAGATTGGCTCGAATCCAAGCAAAAGAAGGATCTTTGGCTCCGCAAACTTCAGTTAAATTCGAAAAACCAGTTTCAACAACACCGTCAACGCCAACACTTAAATCAAGTGCATCAATTGAACGTGCTGAAAAATTAGCACGCATTAAAGCCAAACAACAATCTATTGCAAAAGTAAAAGCTTCTAATGAAGAAACAAAACCAATTGCTACACCTACTTTAACTACTTCTACTCCAGTTGCACCAAAACCAGTTATAGATAAACCAGCTGCACCAAAAACAATTATAGCTAAACCAATTATAGCTAACCCAGTTGCACCAAAACCAGTTCCAGTTGCACCAAAACCAATTATAACTAAACCAGTTGCACCAAAACCAATTATAGCTAAACCAGTTGCACCAAAACCAGTTATAGATAAACCAGTTACACCGACTATAACTACACCAACTACGCCCACTGTTAATAAAACAGCACTTGCTGAGCGAGCGGAAAGATTGGCTAGAATTCAAGCTAAAGAAAATGCGGTACCAAAAAGCGAAACTGTAATTAAAGATGTTGAAATAACTAAAATTACAAAAACAGTACCACCTAAAAATATCGAAGTCAAACAACCCACTCCAGCATACAACTCGGACGCAAAAGCGGCAGCTCGAAAAGCAATGCTAGATCGTGTTAAAGCACAACAAAATGTTGATGTCAAAAATGATGTTAAATCACAAAATGCAATGGCAATGATTGAACGCATTAAGGCAAGAGAAGGAAAACTTGAAATCGATAAAACCACCGAACCTCGTAAGCCTCTTTCGATAGAAAGACAAAAACAAAACATCGAACGTATTGCAGCAATGGGTAAACGGAATAGTGATTTTAACGAAATAGATCATATCAAAATCGAACGTGAACGTGAAAACCGTTTAACAAAAGCAGAAAACGAAGTTGAAGAAATAATTAAATCATCAAGTGTTCAAAGAGTGAATGCAAGCGCAACACAAGCGCAACACGCTGAGCAATTAAGAATTCAAATGCAAGAATTAGAGCAATTAAAAAGAAAACAACTTGAGATAGCTAAACAAAAATCTGAAATTCAAAGATTAGCACAAGAAGCTGAAATGGCAAAATTGCGTCAAATAAATAATAGCAAACTTCGAAAAGCCGAAATAACTAATGAAAAAGTATTATTAGACCAAGAAGAGTTAGCGCGTAATTTAAATCTTAGAGCTCAGGAAATTGAAGATAGAGCAAGAGTCGAATTGAATCGAATTGAAAAGGAACATGCAAATAAAATTGCTGTTTTACAAAATCGTTTAGACGAAGAAGAACGTCTTCGCAAAATAAAGGATCAAGATGCTCAATTAACACTAGATTCAGCGATAAAACAAGCCGAACTTGTTGCCACAAGAATCGCAACAGAAAAATCTGTTGAAGAAAAAAGTACGAGAGAAACCCAATTAGCTAATCAAATATTAGAAATAGAAAAAATTGTTAAACAAATGGAAATTTCATCAGGGGCTAAAAACGAAGAACTAATGCAAAATGCGATAGAAATGAAATATAAAGTTTTACATCAACAAGAATTAGCTTCTAGAGCTGCTAAAGATGTGGAAATTGCGAATCAAAAATTAGCAAAACAAGAAAAAGTTGCACAAGATTTGCGTGACCAGGCTGAACGCACTAGAAGATACAAGATGCAAGTGGAACACCAAAATAACATAAATTATAAAAACACCAATGTTAGCGGTTTAAATGAAATTAAATTACAAAAAAATAGAATCGAAAGAATGTCTGGCGATATTCAAGAGATTAAAAATTTAATTAGAGAAAGTATTGCAAGCGGAGACGCTCAAGCAATGCATCGTTTAAATTCTTTGGTTACAGATTCTGGGTCAGGAAGAAATCTAAATCCCTCTCAAATTGTAGTGGGGCGTAACCCCGGCGCATCACCACGTCCTGGGATTAATTATAATTTAAAACCAGCTTCGCAATTTACACCAGGTGCGCAAGCTACTAAAGTAGTTGGCACAAACGGAGTTGTGATGTCCAATGTAGTGCAAACATCTCCTAATTACAAAGCGCCAGCAAATCAATTGATGGTACGAGGCGGAGTTAGTAGTAGAGAATATTTGATGGGAATAGATAAGCAAATTTGAGAATCAGAGCAACGATTAACCGAATTGAGAATGTTAAAACATCACGAAGCCGAAGTTGTAATTCAAAGAAAAATTGAAGCTGAACGTCAAAAAATGCAAGCAGATAGATTACATCTTGAAGAACAAGAAATGATTAACGAAAGAAAATATCTTCATGACCAACAAAATGCTTATTTACAAAATAAAGCAGCATCACGTTATTATGATCAAAGTGTTTCTAATGCTTCATATTATCCAAAACGTAAACCAATGCAATATACAGCTGGCGAAAGGGAAGCGATTCAATCTAACAAATCTGGAGATATTAACGCATATGAATATGGTCGACAAATAAAGCAAACCACACCATATAGAGCAACGCCCGTGAATCAACAAGCACCTTATTCTCAACAACGTGTTAGTCAATCTGCGCAACGTTTAAGTCAAGCGTTCCGCGAAGCTAATAGACCATTTGATTATGAAGATGGTCCTTACCAACAACAAAGGGCGAATAATAATTATAATCAATACCCTAATGGGGAGCGAGACTATGTCGAACTAAGTCACAACGAAGTTAATAATTTACAATCTGATTCATTTTATTCTAACCAAAATGCGCCCTATAATTATAGACCTGAAGCACCTTCTTATAGAAATGCATTCTTGCAAGATAATAGACAGCCTAACAATGCTGATCGGAACGGAAATCCACAAAATCAAAGCAACAACAGATTGCCAAATGGATATTTAGGAAAGAAAAAATATTAGTTGATAAAGAATATTGCAATCTTTAATCTATAATTGTGGTCTTTAAGACCTTTTAATAATATAATATAAATAAGTGGTAATGCATCTATTTGATAATGCACTTATATAAAAAATAAACCTAACGGAGGAAATATGCAAAATACAGCTTATGATACCATTTCAAAATACAAAAATATAGTTGAACAGAATATTGTTGACGGACTATTTGATTACTTTGGTCGTATCTATTATAAAATCGATCCCAATAATAAAGCTGGGGAAGTTAAAAACGAATATTTAACCACGCGCTACATGGATGAAGCTTCACGACGCGAACGAAGATGGAAACAGGACTCTATTTGATGTGCCATATTCTTAATCTTATTTGCGGTAGCTTTTGTATGTGTATGGTTTTTTGTTGGGAACTTACCCAACGACTTTAAAAACTATGAAAACTATATTTATATCCCAAGTTGATTATTGGTCGCGTTGCTATTATTTATCGGAGTACTTTTATTGATATCTACAATTATTAATTTTAGCAAGTCGTTTATGATGATGCGATATTCAAAGGATCAACTAAAAAATTGAAATAATTCTTTTTATTATTTTACAAAAAGAATTGAAAATCAAGGAATTAAAGATGCTATTGAATATGGTATGTCAGATTTAATTTTAGATAAACATACAGCAAGTTATGACCGAACTATTTACGGATTACATAATCGATTATATACTTACGCTGACATTCCAAAGGATGCGCGAAGAACTAAGTATCACAATTTAACTTCTGGAGTTTACAAAAATAACCCTTTTACAATTTCTTATAGTGAATGAGAATGATTTCGTGAAGGGCGTGAAATTAACGAAGATGTTGATGCAGCTTATCACACAATTAATGTTAATTTGAAGAGACGTTTACATCGTTTTGAAGATTCAATGATTATTTTATCTATGGATATTGATGCAAACCCGAATTTAAATTTTATTTTAAATAACTTTAATGGTAAAAATATAAAATTACAAAACAATGTTTTTAACTCATTATTCAATCTAGTTGTTAACGATCAAAATTTAGCTTATAAAGTATTTACACCATACGTACAACATACTTATTCGCGGTTGAAAACTTGATCACCTGTTTCAAAAATGATTAGACAAGTTATTAAAGAAGGTAATAAATTATATGTTATTATCGATGGGTTTAATGATTTCTTTAAATTCAACAAAATTACTGATCCCGAACTTAATATTATGTTTAATACATCTGAACGTTTAAGTTTATCAGAAATTAAAGTGGGTTCCTTAGATGAAACTGCTTCATTAATGACCGAATACATTTTAGAAGAAACTGATTTATTGTACACAATTCTTGAACTTGGGGCATCATTACCAGCAGATCCGGAAATTCTAGTTCTAAAACAAAAAATTAAAGCGGAATATATGAGTCGCCGTCCAAAAAATAATTTGTTTGATATTATAGCTAATCGTAGATCTCGAGGAGTAGGTTCGGAAGCGATGGATTTAATGAGCAATGATTTTCAAAGAAATCGAGTCTCAAATGAAACTCCATTATGGAATGCGCAACAGGCACCTTTATTTAGACCTTTGACAACAACTTCTGCAAAAATAAATGATTCACCAATTGGTGGGATTAAATATTAAATTCATAATATAAAAATAAGTGTTTTAATTTAATTAAGACACTTATTTTTATTCGTCTAGCAAATTTAAATGAAATGTAAAATATTCAATTACCATATGAATTATAACCAATACTAAATCTTTAAATAATAAAGTGTATTTTTTTAAGATAATAACTGGCAAACTTAATTCTGTTTTTTTTACCAAATTAAAATTTTAAGATATAATTAAGCAACGGAGATTGAAATGACTAGTAAACTATTTAACGAACCCAAATATAGTATTGGAATTATTGTTATCTCAATAGCACTACAATTTTGTTTTGCTATTGCGATTATTTTAAACCATGAAATTGCCCAATATTTGATTTATGGTGCCATGGTGCCGTTGGGTATTATAGATTTATTATCTATAGTTATTCTTAGTTATATTGTTTATATTGATCGTAAAAAAATAGATATTATTGAAATTTTTATAATAGTATTGGGGCATATTTTTTTAGCTTTATGTTTTGCTCAAATCATTATTAACTACACCCAACCCTTCAAAGACGAACAAACGTCAAATATTACAGGTTTAACATCTGCTGCATTATGAATGATGTTGTTATTGATAGGAATCATGGGCGTTTATAGTTTTATATGTTTTTATAAAAATTTAAATATTTTAAAAAGTAATATTAAGATTTCTGTTCTTATTGACGATGAAGATAAAAAGGAAGCCGCTAAAAAACGTGCGTTAAAAGCTGAAAAAAATAGAAAGAAATAAAGTTATGACAACAAAAGATATAAAATTTGAATTCGATAAAAAAATAATTAATGGGTATTATAGTGCTTCATATTTTTTAAAAACTCAGAAAATCATTAAAGAATTTTTACCCGAACAAATTGTAGCTTTACAATTTGTGCATTTCCATGATCGACCAATTCTAATTTGCGGAATAGAAGAAGTGCTTCAACTATTGAATTTTGCATTAACCACAAAAGAAAGAAACCAAATAACCGTTTATGCTAAGCAAGATGGTGAATTGGCAAGCGCGGACGAAGCCATTTTGATTATTAAAGGACCTTATCAACTGTTTGGTTATTTAGAAAATTTAATCGACGGGATTCTAGCTCGGCGTTCGTCAGTTGCAACCAACACTCACTATACCTTGAGCGCTGCAGGCGATTGCAATGTAATTTTCATGGGAGAACGTAGTGATGATTATTTATTGCAAAAATATGACGGTTATGCCGCGTGAGTTGGGGGAATTCGTTCTTTTGTTACAGAAGCACATGCAGAATTAATTAAACAAGACAAAACTGTAAAAGTAGAGGGAACAATTCCTCATTCGCTAATTCAACAACATCACGGGGATTTATTAAAAGCTTTGAATAATTATCAAAAATGCTTTCCAGGCCAACCATTAGTCGGGCTGATAGATTATCACAACGACGTCCTATATGATTTGGAGAATATTAAATCAATTTTTAATCAATTAAGTGCAGTTCGAATTGACACTTCAATCCGAATGGTTGATAAATCATTACAAAAAATGGATCCCGATTGATTAAACAGTACGAAACTTTATGGTGTTAATACTACAATAATGAAATTGGTGAGAGAATATTTGGATAATAATAATGGAAAACACATTAAAATAATTGCTTCTTCTGGTATTGATGAAGCACGTATTTTGAAGTTTAAAAAGCATGACGCTCCAATTGATTTATATGGAATTGGATCGTCATTAATTAAACCAACAGTTCATTTTTCTGGTGATTTAGTAGCGATTGACGGAAGCTGAGAAGCTAAAGAAGGCCGTAGTATTAAAAAGAATTATAACAAATTAAAGAAAATATAGTAGAATATTTATATTAGATTTCAATTAGATAGAGGGTGAATTAATGGCAAGAGGAGTATCAGTAGATGGCGACTTAGAATATGCATTAAAAAAGTTTAAAAGAATTTCTAACGAAACTAAGAAAGACACTAAGCGTCATGAATATTATTTAAGACCAGGTCTTCGTAAAAAAGAAAAAATTAAAGAAGCTCGAAAAAAACACGCTAAATTTTAAAAAAAACCTTATTTATTAAGGTTTTTTTATTTGCCTATTTATAGATGTTGTTATGAAAATAGTTGAACAAAACAGTCTAAGTGAGTGCGGTGTATGTGTAATTAATATGCTCGCAAATGAATTTCACCGCAATCATATTAATAAAAATCAAATTCTTAAAGATATTTATTTGCCCGAGAGTGGCCTAAGTATTCTTGAACTCGAAGAATATGCAATGATTTATGGTGTCGGAATGGAATCGTTTGAAATGGATTTTAAAGAATTTAAATCTTATGAGACAAAAAAATATTTTGTTTTATTATTAAAAAAGCAAACTGGGTTACACTATGTAATTGTTAAAAAGAAACATCAAGAGTTAATTATTTATGATTCGGTTGAAGGCGTAATTAGCACTAATGTTAATGCAATTAGCTCCGAATATTGCAATATTATCATTCTTTGTAAAAAAACTAAACCGATAGAAGTAAATTTTGATAGTGATAATTCTTGATGGAAATATATTAATTATAAGTATTTTGCTATTAGCATTCTTTTTCAAATGATAATTATTACCTTAACATTACTAGGCGGAACGTTCATGAAGAATATAATAGATATGGCAATTACTGATGAATCACTCAATAACCTAGTGATTATAGCTATTATTTATTCTTTTGTTTTCGTGCTTAGTCATTTAGCTGAATGAATTTTGAATTTGTATGGCAATTACGAGACGCGCAGATTATATATGATTATGTTTAATATGTTTATTAGGAGAATTGAAAATAAGGAATTTAATTTTTATGATAAAACGCCAATCGCACAAACTATGCAGTTGAGTTCTTATATGCAAAAGTTGGCTCATTTTTTTGCGGTTGACATAACTCAATTAGTTAGTAATATTTTTTTAATCATTATTGCAGTAATAATTCTTAGTATTAGTAGCGTCTGATTTATTTTAATTACTATTGTTGCCACATTTGGTTATTTAGCTATCGCTATTTATGCATATGGTTTTAATAAAAGTCGAATTAAAATTATTCTTAATAATAACGAGAAAAGTTTTAGCCATCTAAATGAATTTTTAACACTAACTAAAAAAAATCAAAATTATCTTTTGAATAATAAATCTTTAGCGATGATTAAAGCTGATAATTATACGAATTATCAGCTTTATAAGAAAAATGTTGATGTTAGTCAAAACAACAACTTTATAACAAATGGATTAGACTCTTTGGTTTATGTGTTCATCGTCGTAGTGGGAAGTTTTCTAATTATTAAGGGAGATGTTAATTATAATGTAGCAGTACTAACGTATGCTGTCGCACTAAATAATATGATAAACCAATCAATTGATGGAATTTTTGGATTTGTTATTAACACCAATGACATTAAGCAAGCAAATGAAATTTATCATAAACATATTAAGGTAAACAACTGCAATTCTTTACCTGGGGTTCATTTCGCTAAAATAAATTCAATTAGTTTCTCAAAATTAAACTATGAATATAACAAGCAACAACAAATAATAAAGAACTTGAACATGAATATAGTTTCTGACACGCTTATTAACGGTCCTAGCGGCTCGGGTAAGTCAACACTAATGAAAATCCTAACAAGAAGAATGAAAGTCGCTAATAACATGGTTTATATAGACGATATAGATATCAATTTTCTTGATAGCTACGACATTAAACAAAATATTATTTATCACAGTAGCGTGGCGAACATAATAGATTTTAATATTAGTGATCTAATTCAATCACATGATGATAAATTACGGATTAAAATAATTACATTAATAAAGTTGATGCAGGTTAATTTGAATGCTACTAATTTCGATAATTTAAGTAGTGGTCAAAAGCAAATTATTGCATTGCTACAATTATTACTTTATAAAAACAAGATCATTCTCTTGGACGAACCTTTAAGCCATGTTGACCCTGAAATAAAATTATGAATCATCAGGGAATTAAAGCCACTGCTTTTAGAAAGTAATTTCGTTATTTGAGTTAGTCACGATACAAGCATTATCCCTTTTTTTGAACATCATCAGGAGCTTTCACATGGTAACTAAAATAAAATATTTAATGATAACTTTTGTTATTGTGTTAATAACTTTAATCGGATTATTATTTGCATTTAAAAAAGAGGAGTTAGCCTCTGGTTATTTTCTAATAAATAATGACGCTACATATATTGTGGGTTCTAATGAAGTTACCACGTCATTGGAACAACATAATTATCATAAAATTACTTTTTATTATAAAGGAAAAAAATATCAGGAAAATTACTCTTTGGCGGAAAATATTGCGCCCGACACTTATTTAATTAATTTTCCATCTGAGATTAATAATATGGATCAAATTCAAATATATTTAGAAACCATAAGTATATTTGACTACATGTTTAAATAGAATAACCTCGCATTTTTTAATGCGAGGTTATTCTATTTAATTAGTTCTATTTTAAAATCTTTAAACTTATGATTTCTAATATTTTCTATTTCGTCTTTATAAGGTGCTACCGATATTTTCTTTTCAGAGTCTTTAACAACTCACGGGGTTTCTAAAATCTTTATAATACCATTAAATTTTGGATGATAGAGTCATTTTATTAAAGGATCAAATCCAATATGGCCATAGCCAATATTTTCATGGCGATCTTTGTGAGCGCCAATGGGGTTTTTAGAATCATTGATGTGGAATAGTTTGATTTGATTCAAACCTATTATTCGGTCAAATTCATCTATTACATTTTCAATTTCTTCTATATTATATCCCGCATCATTAACGTGGCACGTGTCAAAACACACACCTACATTTTGCTTTCGATCAATGCCATCTATTATTGTCTTCAATTCTTCGAATTTTACTCCGACTTCCGAACCTTTACCTGACATCGTTTCTAGGCAAATAACAACGTTTGTGTCCATTGAGTTAAGTACTTTGTTTAAACCATATATAACTTGATCCAAACCCGTTGCAAGCGATTGATCCAAACGACTACCTGGATGAAGCACGAGATATGTGACTCCCAAATCCTCAGCTCGTTTAATTTCCTTAGTTAAAAATTCGATAGCTAGTTCCCGTACTGATGGTTTTCCTGAACATAGATTAATAATGTATGGCGCATGTATAATAACATTTTTAAGAGGAATGCTATTTTTCTTTAATAGCTCGTGGGCCTCATCTATTTTAAAAGTATTAGTTGGTTTGCGAATGGTGTTTTGAGGCGCCCCCGTATAAACCATGAGAGCGTTAGCTCCATAGCTTACCGCCTCTATTACGCTACCCAAAAAATAATCCTTAGCTTTTAAGCTAACATGACAACCAATTTTTAAGTTATAATTTTCCATAATACACTCCTATTTTTTTAATTCTAATTGAATATCTTTAAAAACATTATTAATTAATTCTGAAGGATCGGCATTTTGATATAGAACTCGGTATAAGTTCACCAATAATGGGGCATTCAATTTATTTTTGACAATTATATCGTAAGCTATCTCAACGTTATGATGTCCTTCGACCGTTTGACCGTGTTCACGTTCTAAAGCGGTTTTAACTCCGAATTTAGAAACCAATTGGCCAAAGCTATAATTTCGAGATTGACTATCTGTACATGTTAAAAATATATCTCCGATTCCACAATACTGAAGCAATGATGCTTGCTTTCCTCCGAAAATTTTAACAATATCAGAAATTTCACGGGCTCCTTGAGCTAAAATAGCTGATAGTGTATTGATTGAAGGATGAAAGGTTTTCATTATTCCAGTAGCAATTGCTAAACAATTTTTAAGCGCTGCACTCAATTCTGCTCCAATTTCATCAATCAGTGGTACAGCTAAAAAATAGTCATTGTTAAATAGCAATGATACTTGATGAGCGATTTTCGCATCACAACTAACGACATTTACAATCGTAGCTTGTTTATGAAATACTTCATACGCAAAACTCGGGCCTATTAATGTAACATAGCCTTTTAAATCCAGATTACTTTTAAAGGTTTTAGACCAAACATTTTCAGTTTGTGGGTCAAGACCTTTTGCAACATTTATAATAACTACATTAGAGCCAATTAGTTCCTTTAATTGATTGATCATTTGATTGATAAATTTAGTTGGGATAGCAATAATAATATATTCGCTATTTGTTATTGCATCTTTAAGATTCGAAGTGATTTTTGTTATAGCAAACGAAAGTTTTACATTGCCATAATATTTTTTATTGTATTTTTGTTTTAGGTCAGCTATTTGCTGTTCATCAATTCCGTACATAGTCACTTCGTGACGATTAGACAAAAGCACTTGTGACAAAGCCGTTCCTCACGCACCAGTTCCAATAATTGATATTTTAGCCATTATCTATTACCGCCTCTGATACGGGAATTTTTGTCCTTTCAATATAATGTCATTGGTACTTTATCTAGACCAAAAACTTCTCTAAGTTTATTTTCAACATACCGTCCATAACTAAAGTGTAGGTATTTAGGGTTATTCACAAAAATAACAAATGTAGGTATCTGACTTTTAACTTGCGTTGCATATGATATGTTTAAACGGCCGCCCTTAAAACCGGGAGGTTGTTGCATCATTTGCGCCTTTAAAATAGTTTCATTTAACAAAGATGTTGAAATTTTTCTATTTAATTGTTCTTCAATTGCATCTAAGGTTTCGAAAATTGTATGAACTCGTTTGTTATCGAAAGAACTAATAAAAACAATCGGTGCCCAAGCTAAATATTTAAACTTGCTACGTATTAATTTTGTGAATTGATTCATAGTGTAATTATCTTTTTTCACTAAATCTCATTTATTGACCACGATAATGGTGGGAATATTAGCGGAATAAGCTAAGCCACCGATAATTTCGTCTTGTTCGGTGAACGGTTCGGAACCGTCGATCATAACAAGGATAACCTTACTTCGACGGATAGCGCCTTCAGCTCTGATTACAGAATATTTTTCAACTTGTTCTCTAATTTTACCTTTTCTTCTAATCCCTGCTGTGTCAATTATCGTGTATTCTTTATTTTGATACTTAAAATCACTATCAATTGAGTCTCTAGTTGTACCAGCGACATCACTCACAATAACACGTTCTTCACGTAAAATTGTATTTGTTAATGAAGATTTACCAACATTAGGTTTACCAATAATACAAAATTTGAATGAGTCTTTCCCATTGTTTTCAGGTTCGGCCGGAAGGGTGCCTACAATTTCATCGAGCAAATCACCGACACCTATACCATGTTCAGCTGATATCAAAAAAGGTTTACCAAAACCTAGTTGGTAAAATTGATTCATTTTTTCATTAGCTTTATTTGACTCAGCTTTATTAACGACTAAAATAATCTTTTTAGTTTTCGCATGTTGTTTTAACATTTTAGCGACATAGTCATCATCCATATCGATTCCATCTTTATGTGACACGATAAAAATTATCACTTGTGATTCATCGATTGCAAAATTCACTTGCATTTCAATATTATCTTTAAAAGTGGCGTCTTTTACAGTTAACCCGCCAGTGTCGATTAACTCAAAACGGCGTGTTAGTCATTCGGCATCACCATAAATACGATCTCTTGTTACACCAGGTGTGTCATCAACAATAGATTTTCGTTTTTTTATGATTCTATTAAAAAGTGTTGATTTTCCGACATTGGGCTTTCCAACGATTGCTATTGTTCTCATAATATCTGTTTCCTTGCATAAATAAATTAATGCATATATTATAAAACAATATTAATATTAGAGTACTACTTATTTCATAAATATGAAACGAACTCAGCAATTGCTTTATTTTTCTTCAAATAAAAATTCGAAACACTACAGTTCATTTGATCAACTGTTTTTTTATCGATATAGCAACTTTTCATAAATTGAGCATTCACTTTATTCATACTTTTTAAAATTTCATCAGTTAATTTGATATATCTTTTCATTTCATCAACTTTAGAAAATCATGTTTTTGAGCCGACAACTCCAAGTTCTCCATAAATTTCATAATGATCCACTCGGATATTATATAAGATGTATAGTCTAAAATATTCATTTACTCATACTAGAGTTTCTTTTTTTGTGTTTGGTTTTATTGTAATTAAATCCATTTTTTATTCCTCGTTTCTACGCAAGGATACTAGCAATTTTAATTTACCACAAATAGAAATAAAAATCAATCAATAAAATTTCGCTACAATCCCCTTTTAATACTTAAAAGAAATTAATACTTTATAAACTAATTATTTTAGTTATTAATATGAAAAGAGAAAAAAAATCCAAAATTATTTTTTTACCGTGTGTAATTATTTTAATCATAATTTTATATATTTTGAAATATAGAAATTACTATTTAATAATTTTTATAATTGGCGGTTTATGCTTTCTGTTATTCAATAAAGCATCAATAAAAAATTATTTATGCCTAATTGTTTTAATACTATTTTTTGTTCTACTTTATTATTTCCTCCCATCTGAAATTAATGGCAATCAACTTGTAACAATTCTAAATGATAAAATTTTCAACACTAGATTGGCCACGATGAATTGAATAAGTGACGGTTATAAGGATCCTTTGACATCCGGAACTATTGAATTAGTGGTTTTTAATTATCATACAGATATTATCTATGATTTCTATCACAAATTAATCGACTTATCCATCGTTTATCTTTTTGTGGTTAGCGGTTTTCACATAAGCTTACTTAACAAAGCGATGAAGAAAATCATTAAAAATAAGCGGTTATTTTATGTAACTAGTTTTAGTCTATTATTATTTTATTGCTATTTGCTAAATTTCTCTGTTGGAGCTTTAAGAAGTTATTTCATGATGATTTTAATGTGGTTAAATAATACAAATTGAAAATTAAAAACGCAATCTAAACCCTGAAGTAATTACGACATGCTTGCAGGTAGTGCTTTATTAGTTATATTATGATCTTTTCAAAATATTTATAGTGCAGGGTTTCAACTTAGTTTTTTATGTACGCTTTTCATTATTTTATTGAACGAATGTGAAATTCAAAATAATTTATTAAAAGCAATCTTAATTAATCTCATTTGTCTAATTATATGTTTTCCAATTGTTGTGGGAATGAATAATAAAATTAATGTTTTAGCCATTCTTAATGGTTTTCTATTTAGTTATGTTATTATTTTAATATTCATATGATTCATCTTAACTTTTTGAATTATTTGAATTGCACCTGTACAAATTTTTATTGTAGGTATTTTACATACTTTAATCAATTTGCAATATGGAATTCCGTCATATATTTATATTAATAAATTGGACGTTGCAATAGCATCGTTATATTATGGACTTGCGTTTGGGTGAGGTGCAATTATTTTATATAAGAAAACCGATTAAATTTAATTATAATAAACAAAAAGAGGCCAAGATGAAACAGGAAAAAGAAAATATTATTCAAGCAAATAAAAAAGAAGAAATGCAATCACCAACAACTTGTGACCAAACGGGTAAAGTTAGTTCAAAAAAATTCGGAATAATTAAAAAACAAGATGTAGTTAACGATATTACATCGGCTAATTTACTAGAAAAACGGAGCTCGTTAAAGCGACGCTATTTGATTGCGGCTAGCTTGGTTTTACTTGTGGTTTTAGCTATTATCGGGACTACTTTTCTGATTCTAATGGCTTTGAGCAAAGTGCAATAAGTTAATAGACTAATTATTATTCGTATAAATTAAAGGTGGACATTCAAAAATGTGCACCTTTTTAATGCTTTCTCTTGTTAAATATTTATTATTTAAGTATTATTAAATTGTGACAAGTGTCAAAAAGTGGGGGAAAGTGGTAAATTTATGTTTTTAGGAACTTTTGCGAATAATCTTGATGCAAAAAACCGTTTATCGTTACCAAAAAAAATTGCGGTAATGTTAAGCGGTACTATTGTAGTGAGTAAAGGATTCGACGGATGTTTAGAATTAAGAACTTATGAAGCTTTTCAAGCATATTCTGACAAATTAATGAACTTATCACAAAATAAGAAAAACACTAGAATCATTCAACGACAATTATTAGCTAATGCAGCGATGATTGATGTTGACAGCAATAATCGAATTTTGTTGCCGACGAACTTATTAAAAGAAGCTAAGATAACAAAGAGTTTAGTTTTAATTGGAGTTGGCACAAAATTAGAAATTTGAGATAGTGAACAATATAGTTCTTTTAAAGAATCAACAGATGCTACTTATGAAAAAATAGCCGAGGAACTTGAAGATGAAAATTTCTAACGACCATTATAGTGTAATGGCTTCAGAAATGATTAGTAATTTAGATGTGAAGAAAGATGGAATATACGTTGATTGTACAATGGGCCGAGGCGGGCATACAAGTCTAATCCTCGAGCGATTAAATTCGGAAGGCAAAATTATTGCAATTGACCAAGATGATGATGCTATTAATTATTGTATCGATAAATTTAAAGAATCCCCCAATGTAAAAATAATTAAGGGAAACTTTGAGGACTTGAAAGCAATAATGGATGAATTAGATATATGTTGTGTAGATGGAATAATTTTTGATTTGGGGGTAAGCAGCCCACAGTTAGATAATGATGAGCGCGGTTTTAGTTATCGCCATGATGGTCCTTTAGATATGAGGATGGATCAATCTCAGAAATTAGACGCCAAAACAATAATTAATAAATATAGTAATAAGGAACTTTATTACATTTTTAAACGATACGGGGATATTAAGAGTCCCAATTCTGTAATAAGGAATATTGTAGAAGCAAGAGATGTAAAACCAATCACTACAACAATGGAATTGGTTGAGATTATTAAGAAGTCAGTTCCAACTCGTCTTCTTTATGCAGCTAAGCATCCCGCTCGTCTTTATTTTCAGGCCATTCGAATAGCCGTTAATAATGAAATAGACATTTTAGAAAAAACTATAAATGATGCTAGTGGCTTGTTAAAGCAAAATGGGAAAATAATTATGATAAGCTTTCATTCCTTGGAAGACAAAATAATTAAAAGAAGTTTTACTAAATTAGCTGCTGATAATATTCCAAAAGAAGTTCCTACGATAGATCGCACTACAAAATTTTCAATAATAACGAAACGACCTATTCTCCCAAACGTTGATGAGCTAAAAGAAAATAATCGAAGTCGCTCTAGCAAATTAAGAATTTTGATTAAAAATTAAAGAGGTGTAATATGAATCAACAAAATAATAGACATTTTGCAGTTTTAAGTATAAATGATAAATCTACGCAATTATATATGGGTAAATTTAATTTCGATCAGAAGGTCATCCCTCTTTTTATGAGTAGCTTCAACAATGAAGGGGCTGTTACCAATTCTGTGATAACAGATAAGATTAAACTAATTAGTAATATAAAAAAGTTATTTATAGAAGCAGAAGAATTTATAGGAAAACCTATTAAATCCGTTATTCTATCAATAGATTTCAAAAAATTTACAATTAAAGATTTCGAAATTAAAAACTATAATATAGAGAATTTGGAATTGGATTTATCTAAATGAAATAAATTAATTGATAGTATTGATTTTAAATACGATCATAAACAATATATTCAATTAGGATCGGAAATTTACCGTTTTTTTGTAGATGATGAAGAACAAACAATCTTTAATAAGCCAATTAGGGGAAAGAAATTAGATCTAAATGGAAAAATATATCTTGTTAATAGTGTATTGGCAAAACCATTTATCGAACTAATTGAAGCTGAAGGATTAAATATTTTGGATATTAATATTAGTCAAGTTGAATTTTTAAAGCAGTTTGAAATAAAATTACAAGATCAACACAAGGTGTTAATTCATATCAAAAATGATGGTATACAATTAGGTTGATATTTTAACAATGTGTTATTACATAACGATATTTCAAATCGTATGCCAATTAGCGAATTTATTAACAAATTGTCTGATACATTGATGATTGATAACAAGAAAATTAAACAATACTTTAAAAATAGCCATTTCTTATACAAAGGAAAATATAATGAAACAGTCGTTAATATTTTTGATAAAAAATATTTATCAATCAAACGAATTAAACAAAGTGAGTTAGATAAAGCTATTGATAAATATCTACTTGAAATGCAAGATGAAATAGAAACATTTCTAAAATACATAGAGAACGAAACCAATGCAGAAATTAGTGAAGTTAAGGTTATGAGCGATTATGAAGTTATTTCTAAAGCGTTCATTTACTTACCATTTATGAGAGATTGAAAAGTAGATATGATATCAGCTAATGAACAATGCTTAAATAATTCTAAGTATATGGACGCGATTTCATCGGTCCATAACGCTAATTTTAAATTGCACGGTATCGAAAATATAAGTGCAACTAGGTTATTGCCAATCTATACAGAACATGAAAAAAATAAAATGCAATCAAAAATTAATAAATTTAGCAAAAGAAATTCACAACTAATGGCTAACAACTAGTATTTACAAAAAGGGTTAAAGGTAAAAACAATGGGTAAAAACAACATTAAGAATCTTATCAACACATTCAATTTCGAAACAGATATTGATATTTCACCTATACATAAGGTAGAAAATGATAACGAGGGTCAAAAAGCTTGCGCGCTTAGTAAACCAACGCATAAAATTACCAAAGAATTAAAAACGATTAAATCAAGCACCAACGGTGACGATATAAAAATTATAACTATACCTTTAACGAATAATAATATTAAAAAACATTCTAAAATAAACACTGAATGAGATAAAGAAAATACTAAAGATAATACTAATGTTGATAGCATGGGCGAGTCACAAAGATCTTTGTTTCAACAATATCAACACGAAATGTATAAGGACAAAGGTAATAATATGGCTATTGTCCCCAAGGAAGTCGAAGTAAAAATTGAAGAAAAATGAAATGGCTTATGAGACGACGATTGAGATAGAACTGTAAATATTAAAGTGTTAGGAGTTGGCGGTGCAGGTAACAACATGGTTCACCATATGGCCAAAACTAATGCATTACCAAAAGGTGTTTCATTATATGCTGTTAATACTGATGTTCAAGCTCTTAAAATTCTAGAAAAAATAGATAACAAAGTATTAATAGGGCGTAAATTAACTAGAGGTTTTGGTTCGGGAAGTGACCCCGAAATTGGAAAAAAAGCCGCGCTTGAGGATATAGATGGAATTAAAGACCATATATTAAAAGGTACTGATTTATTATTCATTACAGCAGGAATGGGGAAAGGAACCGGGACGGGAGCTTCTCCTGAAATTGCTAAAATAGCACGAGAAATGGGTATTCTTACAATTGCTATTGTTAACCTTCCTTCAATAAAAACTGAAGGTGAAAAAATGTATAAAAAAGCCTTGGGAGGATTGGAAAATTTAGCTAAAAACGTTGATGCAATCACCACAATTAGCAATGATAAAATTATTGCTCAAACACTTCAAAATGAAAAACTAAGTTGTATGGAAGCTTATACAAAAGCAGATCAATTAATTTTTGAATCTGTTGGTGAAATTTCAAACATGGTTTTAGTTCCTTCTAAAATAAATGTTGATTTCGCTGATGTTAAAACATTTTTTAAAACACCGGGCCATTTTCAAACTGGTTATATTAACTTATCGGATATGTCCGATTTAAAACCAGCTATTGAAAAGTGTTTTGCGGAAACCTTATATGAAGAAAGCATGTATGGATCTACTAAGGCTATTATTAACTATCGTATGAACGAAACAATTCCAATATCTATTTTGTCAGATACAAAAGATATTTTTAAGGAAATGACACAAAACGATGATATTGAAATAGTACATAGTCTTGATTATAAATCTGACATAAAATGTGCCGAACTAAGCTTTGTAATTTCTACAAATAATCATTCAAATATTGAAACATTAAATATGGATAACAAAATAGTTATGGGTTCTAAAAAATCTCATTATGTGAGTCAAAAAAATGATGAAAAAAGTAAAACAACCAAGAATAAAAATGTAAATTCAGCTGGTGCTGATACTAATAATTTCTTAAACATTGAACCAGATATTGGATCATATCGTAATCCAACACATGCAATGGATGATGTTGATGTTGCGCTAGACATTGATTTGAAAGACAAGGCAATTGGTAATTCAACTCAATTGAATGATTGTATTAGTAAGACTCTTAAGCAAGCTACTCAACAATCGAATCACAATAATCTTGAAATTTCTAAGCGTCGTTTTAGAGGTATTATGAAAAAAACCAATTAGTAAATTTTAATTATTTACTACAGTAAAATCCTTTATAAAAAAATATAATGCTATTTTGTAACTTTTGCAAATAGTATTTTTACTACTCAATACGTTACCCCTTATAACAAAACAACTAAAAAATATTAATTATAATTAAACACTTCGTTCTATTCTGTTGGGTTGTTTTGCCATTGAATATATTTTCCCATGAGTTGACTTATTTGCTTTAACCAAACTATAAACAATAGAAATAACTAAAATATACATAAATAATGATTAATTAATCATTAAAAAAAATTATCTAATAATAATTTTCTTAGTCGGCTTTGCTACCTTTAAAAACTATGAATTAGGATTTAGGGTTTATAATTAAAGTATTAATTATAGAATGGAGAATAGTTTATGTCAAAAATTATTTATTATGTTTCACCACATGGTGATAAAGGTTGAAAAATAATGAAACAAAACGCTACCAAAGCATCTTACGTATTTGATACCAAAGCTGAAGCGATGGATAAGGCGCGTGAATTTTGTAAAACACAAGAAGCGACCGTTATCATAAGTGATCGAAACGGGAAGCATCAAGATACAATTAGATACAATAAAAAATAAACGGTTTACAATAAATCTATTTAATTAAATGTAAACATCAAAAACTTTTATGTCGGCTGAGACGGTTATGTTCAAAACAACCCTCCCAAAGGCATTTTTGTTATACCCTTTTCAAAGATTAATAAATTTATGTTAATATTTAAATAGATATTTTATACATTTTTTTATTTTAATTCAAAATATTATAAATAGAATTATTTTTTTAATTTAAATAAAATATATCATTAGTAATGAACGGATTTGGAGTGAGATTATGTACAATCATAATTTAATAGAAAAGAAATGGCAAAAGTATTGAGAAGACAATAAGACTTATCAATTTAAAGATACAGATAAGAAAAAATTTTATGTGTTAGATATGTTCCCATATCCCTCGGGCAAAGGGCTGCATGTAGGTCACCCTAAAGGTTATACAGCAACGGATGTTATTAGTAGATATAAACGTTTAAAAGGGTTTGATGTCCTTCATCCCATTGGATGAGATGCTTTTGGTTTGCCAGCGGAGCAATATGCTTTAGAAACAAATAACCATCCCGACACTTTTACTAAATCTAATATCGAAAAATTTAGATTACAGTTAAAAGCGTTAGGGTTTGATTACGATTATAAAAAGGAAGTTAACACAACTGATCCTGAATATTTCAAATGAACACAATGAATATTTGTGCAACTATACAAACAAGGCCTAGCGGAAATTAAAGATGTTAATGTTAATTGATGTCCGTATTTAGGGACGGTCTTAGCAAACGAAGAAGTACTAACAAATTCTAGGGGCGAAGCAGTTAGTGAACGCGGCGGTCACTTGGTAGAAAAAAGACCAATGCGACAATGGGTGCTAAAAATAACAAAATATGCAGACAAACTATTAGAAGGGTTGGATGATATTGATTGAAGCGAATCATTGAAATCTTTGCAACGCAATTGAATCGGAAAATCAATTGGCGCCAATATTGAGTTTAAAGTTAAAAATTCAAAACATAAATTAGATATTTTTACAACCAGACCGGACACGCTTTTTGGCGTAAGCTATCTTGTGTTGGCCCCCGAGCATGGTTTGATTACCAAAATTGTAGGTGCTAATCAAGCTGAAAATGTACTAGAATATATTACAATGGCAAAAAATCGTTCGGATAGAGATCGGACAACTAATAAAATTAAAACCGGTGTGTATTTAGGCGTTGATGCTATTAATCCTATAAATGGTGACATTATTCCTATATGGACGTCAGACTACGTTTTAAATGATTTTGCGACAGGTGCTGTAATGGCCGTCCCAGCGCACGATACAAGAGACTTTGAATTTGCTACCAAATTTAAATTACCAATAAAATGAATTATCGAGTGTGAAAATCATGATAATGCCTTCACCGGGAATGGGAAACATATTGATTCAAATATTATTAATGGTTTAAAGAATGATGAAGCAACAAAAATAATGTTGAATTTTATTGTTAAAAATAAATATGGAAATACTAATACAAATTATAAATTGAGAGATTGGTTATTTAGTCGTCAAAGATATTGAGGTGAACCATTTCCAATAATTTTCGACGGAGGGAAAATCAATGTAGTTGATGATTTACCAGTCCTTTTACCAGAGTGTGTTGATTTTAAGCCTAATAAAAATGGGGAACCCCCATTAGCTAAAAACAAACAATGATATGAAATTAAAAAGGGGAATAGGACACTTTATCGCGAAGCCAATACGATGCCTCAATGAGCGGGATCAAGTTGATATTATTTAGCTTATATTCTAAAAAATGAAGATGGCACATACACTGATTTAAATAGCGATGAAGCGATGAAGCGTTTTAAAAAATGATTACCAGTTGATATTTACATTGGTGGTCAAGAACATGCGGTTCTACATTTATTATATGCTCGATTTTGACATCATTTTTTATA
>JAACJW010000010.1 GCA_021378525.1 Ureaplasma sp. Hg2
ATAACGATGGCATTAATGAATGAAAAGCTATTTTAAGTCATCATTCGTCCGGTAAACTTAACGATGTTACTATTAATTACGTTGAAGTTGGAAATCCTAGTATAAGAAGTAGCTATTCAATAAGTTTTACATTACATTGCGGATAGTTTGTGTAAATTCACTTTTTACAAATCTTAATAATAATGTTTTAGGATCAAACTTATATCTAATTATAACCTATCTTCAAATAGGACGTACGATTGGTTTGGGAAAGGACCTCAACTTGCGATAGTTGTCATTCATTTATTAGCTTGATTGATAATGGATAGAAATAGAATTGATTCATATGAGTTTTTAAACATGCTGTGTAACACGTTAAATACTTGAGAAGAAAATTAAAGCAAGTTATAATATAATTATAGAAAATTATATTTGGGTATTTATTTTATTATAAATTTTTAATAATTATATTAAGTTTATCACTCGTTTAATTAATTAAAAAAATGGAGGGGTATTATATGAGCAGCCGTTCTTCTAGAAACTATGATAATAATCGTTCTTCTAGAAACTATGATAATCGTTCCAATAGAAACTATAGTAGTCGTTCTTCTAGAAATTATAACGAAAGTTTTTCTAGAAATGACCCAAGAATTATTGAACCGGGCCAATTGCCACCACCACCACCTAGAAAAAGTGCAAAGTGAAAATGAGTTTCATTAGGTGTTTTATCATTAACATTTGTAATTGCTGTTCCAGTTGCAACATTTGTCACGATTTCAATATTATCACCCGTCAATGAAAAAGATGGTGTGGAATATAAATTAACTTGAATTGGTCCTAGCGACAATGACAAAACAAGAATTGCTAACGATACAATGTTTACTTCAACATACATTTTAAATCATTGGATGCAAATAGATAAAAACTATATTTCTAAATACGGTAACCCTGACGTTAAAATTAACATAGATGAGAGTGCAGGAAAATTCACGACAACACTAATTTTTGACAAAGGTGCCAATGTTTCTTACAATGGTGAAAAAATAATTGATAGTAAAATTGTATTTAGAACACCTGGATTTAATACCAGTTATATTGTAAACATCAATACGGATCATGCTAGTGTCAAAGCTAAGCAAAGTGATTTTGCAAAAAGCATTACAACCTTCAATACATCGGTAACCATCCCGGATGCACTTAAGGTGCTTACAAATGATGGCGTTGTTATCAAAGACGCAAATGATATAATAATTGATTCAACAAATAACAGTTCAATTATTTCAATCAAAGGAACTGTTGTAGGCGGAGATGTTCAAATTGTAATTGTGTACAAAATTTATCCAGAGTCAGACCTACAAGGTTCAAGTTCTGCAACCATTACAAAAAATAAATTTGTATAAATAAAATTTAAATGTCTACTAATTAAAATTAATGGTATTAAATATCGTCAGGTATGGCTATTGATATTTTATAGTTCAATTATAAGTTATAAAATATGCTATTAAGTTATTTACTTGAGAACTAAATTAAAGAAAGATATAATATAAACATATTAATCTTTATACTATTGTATTTTAGTGATTAGATTTCAACAATTTGATTTATTATTTAATTAATGAAGAAGGAGTATGCGTATGAGAAATTCATCTTATGATGATGATCCAATAAATGAAGATCATTGATATAATAAATCAAAACGATATAAACCACCACATGGTCAGAGAAAAAAATGAATTGCAGTCGGAATAGTTTCGTTAGCTTTTGTTATTGCAATTCCGATGATAACATATTTCTCAATATCACTCGTTGAACTAAATAAAGAAAATGATAAATCTAATTCTAATTCTATGAAATATTCGTTAACTTGAAGTGGACCTAGTAGTAATGATAAAAAACGAACCGCCACTGATCCGATTTTTTCTAAGGAATATGTGTGAAAAAACTGAATTCATATCGATAGTAGCTATATTGAAAGATATGGCGCCCCAAAACAAAATCAAATAAAAATTGTAGGAAATGTTGAAACTGGAAGACTTACAACTACTATTGATTTTAATGAAGATGCGACCATTTTATATAATAACTCACAAATATATGATCATCAAATTATTTTTCAATCGTCGGGATTTTATATTGGCGACGTTCTTAATGTAAATTTTGATCAAGCTTACATCACTGCAAGCCAAGGTGATTTTATAAAAAGTATCTCAGCCGGTCATCAGGAGTCACTAGTAACTGTTGGCGGAGCTTTAGATGTTCTCGCTAAAGACAATATTAAAATAACAGATAAAAACGGCGTAAAAATAGATTCAAATAACGATAGTGCAATTATTTCGATAGATGGGAAAATGGAGGGAACCTATACCACCGGTGATGTTGTGATTAGCATAAAACATAAAATAAATCCTTCGTCTGATCAAGAGGGCATCCAAGAAATATTAATCCCAGAAAATAAATTTATCCCTAAAAAATAATAATTTTATAGAATAAACAGAAATTCCAATTATAAAACATATAAAAACATCAGAAACAATTAAGTTCTGATGTTTTTATATTATGCGTTTTTCTTTATTTTATCATCTGTAAATAATGCTTTGAAAATTTCATCATAATGTTCAACTAAATGAATTTTAATTTCTTTTAGGATTTCCTTTGGAATATCGATTAAGAAACGTTCATCTTCAATCGGAAGAAAGATTTCTCTGACACCAGCCCGATGAGCTGAGATAACTTTTTCTTTTACGCCACCAATGATTCCAACGCGGCCACGCAACGTTATTTCACCAGTCATGGAAATATTCGTATTAATCGCTTTATTGGTTAAAACTGATATTAACGCAGTTGTTAGAGCAACTCCAGCACTTGGGCCATCCTTCGGAACGCCACCAGCAGGAACATGGACGTGAATATCAATCTTTTGGAAGACATCTTCATCAATGTTAAAGTGTTTTGCATTAGATTTAACATAACCAATTGCAACACTAACTGATTCTTTCATCGTTTGTTCTAGGTTACCAGTAACAATGATTTTGCCTTTACCTTTGAAGAAAGATGCTTCAATCGGAAGCAAATCACCACCGGCTGATGTATATGCCATTCCGTTGACGATTCCAGGAATTGCTGTCTTTTCTTTTAAAGTTGGATCAAATTTTTCTTTTCCTAAAAATAATTTAACTTCAGGAATCTCAATTTTACTTGGTGTTTTATGACCTTTTAATTCAGCCACAACAAACTTTCGAATGATTTGACGAATTTGTCGTTCAAGTTCACGAACCCCAGCTTCACGAGTATAATGATTAATAATGTAATCAAGTGCTTCATCACTAAAAGGTAAATCCTTTTCGTTCATGGCAGCTTCTTTAAATACCTTTGTAATTAAATGGGTTTTAGCAATTTCTCGTTTTTCATTTGATGTATAACTAGATAATTCAATAACTTCAAGACGATCAATCAAAGCATATGGGATTTGATTGTAGTAATTTGCAGTTGCAATAAACATTACTTTACTCAAGTCATATTCTTCTTCAATGTAGTTATCACTAAAACGATTGTTTTGTTCTGGATCTAATACCTCAAGCATCGCTGATGCAGGATCACCCCTGTTGTCACTTGCCATTTTATCAATTTCATCTAATAGGAAGATTGGGTTAATGACCCCAGCTTTTTTCATTCCTTTGATGATTCTTCCGGGCATTGCCCCGATATATGTTTTACGGTGTCCTCTAATTTCAGCTTCATCTCTTACTCCACCCAAACTAACTTTGACATACTTTTTACTTAATGCTTCAGCAATTGATAACGCAAGTGAAGTTTTACCAACACCCGGTGGTCCGACTAAACAAAGAATTGGACCTCGCATATTTTTATTTTTAGTCCGAATTGCTAAGTACTCAAGAATTCTTTCTTTAACTTTTTCTAATCCATAATGGTTTTTATTTAGAATTTTTTCAACTTGTTTAATATTGCTATCATCTTTTTCTTCTTGTCATCAAGGTAAATCAACTAATCAGTCAATATAAGATTTAATAATACTAGCTTCATTACTACTCATAGCAGCTTCATATTTATTTAATTCACTAGTAATTTTTTCTTTAATATGTTTAGGGTAGGGAAATTTTGCAATCTTTTCTTTGATTTTATCAATTTCAACATCCTTAGTTGAAAGCTCACCTAATTCTTCTTTGATGGCTCGAAGTCGTTCACGTAAGTAAAACTCCTTTTGTTGCTTACTTAAATTATCATTAATTTTCTTATTAATAGTTGAATCAACATTAGCTGCGATTGTGCCATTGTCTAGTTCTTTAAGTGTTAGCATCACAACTAAATCAAGTCGTTTGCTAACGTCTGCTTCAGCCAATACTTTTTGTTGTGTCGCTAAATTAATCAATAAGTTATTAGCTAAAATATCGCCTAATTTTGTTGGATTTGAATTCGGTGCCATGACATATTTTTTAATATCTTTCATGTTTTGGATATCACCAGTACCGCTTTCAATGGCGTTAAGTAATAATTCAATAATATCTTCGGCAACTTTAGTATTGTATTCGTTTTTAACATTCTTTTCTTTAAGAACATGATATTCACAAAGGATGTTGCCGTCTTCTTGAGTTTCATAACTTTCGATTTTAACTCTTTTAGTTGCTTTGACTTCAACCAATAAAGTAGCGTCATCATACTTTTTGATTTTTTTAATTTTACAAATCGTTCCAACTTTATAAACCTCATCAAATGATGGTTTATCAATCACCGGATCCTTTTGGCTGATGACAATAATTTCCTTGTCAGTTTGATCTGCAATTTCAATTGATTTAATCGAACATTCTCTTCCGATTTCAATTGATTTTGTAGTCGACGGGAAAATTAGTATCCCGCGTGTAATAAGTAGTGGTTTAGTCATTTGTTAAGTCTCCTATTTTTATTCATTACATTGTATATTAATACTAACATAAATTTATCTTATGTTAGCACTCTTTTTTATAAAGTGCTAATTATTTATAAATTTCCTAAAATATCAAATAAAAATCTAATACTCCAAAAAGTATTAGATTAAAAATGATTATTTATTATTTTTATTTCATTCAACTAATTTTTCTAAAGTTTTTTCATTTATTAAGATTTCTTCAATTTGTTCATCTGAAATTTTTTCTTTTATTTCTTCAACAGGAACATTGTAAACTTTTGAAAGTTTTTCGTAATGTGCTTTGTATTCTTTTTTATCAACGGTAATTTTTTCTTGTTCAGCAATTTTTTCCATTAACAATATAGTCTTGATATTCTTTTCAGCTTGTGTCTTAATTTCTTCGTCCATTTTGCTAGTATCGCCACCCAACATTTTTACATAGTCATCATATTTAATGCCCATTTGTTCAATTTGACGTTTGTTGTCAGCTCGAATTCGTTCGATCTCAGAGCCTAACATTGACATTGGTAAGTGTGATAATTTAACACGTTTTACTAATTCATTAATAATTTGGCCTCATAGTTCTTCTTTTTGTTTTTGAAGTTTCATGTCATGAAGTTGTTTTTTAAAGTATTCACGTAATTCTTTTTCATCTTTAACATTATCTAATTTTAAAGATTTAATAAAGGCAGCATCAATCTTTGGTTTTTTAACTTCTTTAATATCTTGAATCGTAACGTGGAAAACTACTTTTTTACCAGCTAGTTCCTTTGCTTGATATTCTTTTGGGAAAGTTAAATCAAGGTCAGCTTCTTCGCCTTTTTTAAGACCGATCATTTTTTCTTCAAAACCAGGAATGAATTGGTTTGAACCGATTTCTAGTTCATACCCTTCAGCTTTACCACCTTCGAATGTTTTACCATCACGGTAACCAACGAAGTCAAAGATTGCAACATCACCCTTAGCGATTGCGCCAGTCTTTTTAGGGACCATCATTGTATCGCGTTTAAGGAACTTTTCTAATTCCGCATCAATTTCATCTTTTGAAACTTTAATTGCTTCAGATTTTAATTTAACATTTTTGTATTCTTTAATAGTTGTTTTTGGATATAGATCATAAATGAATAAAACAGTTATGCTATCTTCTTGTACATCTTTAAAATCAACTGAGGGTTGTTCCATTACGTCAACATCCAATTTTTTAATTTTAGAACTTGCTTCTAAAAAATCAAAGGCACCTGGGATTGCAAGCTTTGATGCTTTAACAATAACGTCCATTGCATTGATGTTTTTCTTTGCAACTGCAGCTGGTACTTTTCCTTTACGGAAGCCTTGCACAGTAATGTTTTTAGCTAATTGATTCAATGCTTTATCTTTGCATTTGGTTCAATCTTGACCATCAACCATAACAGCGACATTTACGCTCGTTTCAAGTTGTTCAATATTTTTAATTTCCATATTATTTTTCCTCATTTACTAAAATTTTAATTTATTTAAACTTTATACATTTTAACATTAATTTATCAAAATAAATAAAAATTTTATTTTGCTCTAATCATAATCTTAAAAAAAATATAAAAACCTAGATTATTGCTACCATAAAAATTTATGATGGCTTTGGTCTTATATCTTGTGATAACAAATTTATAATTATCAGTTGCTTGTCTTGTTATTGAATAATTACTTTATAAAATAACTGAAAGACAAATTCCTAGGACTGAACAAATTATCATGATGGCTAGTACTATCGCCATAATTCATTTAATTGTTTTGTTCATCCCCAATTGGTATTTTGCGCTATTTTCGTGTGCTTTTTGTTTTTCGGATTTAATCATTTTTAATACCTTTAAGTGCCCTTTGTAAAATTAGAGTAATCTCATTATCACGATAACCACTACCAGTTAAAAGTGCTTTAGCATAATCAATTAAGGTAAAGGTGAAGTTATCAATTGTAAAATCAGGTGGCTCAGGATAAAAGTAACTATACATAATATACATTAAATCAACAATTAAACTTTGCAATGACGGATCGTTAAAACATTTCTTGTTAATCAGTTTTAATGATTCAGTAAATAGCGGTATTTTATCTGGTAATAAATGATTCCTTGGATTAATCGTTGATGACTCAGAAGTGTAAGAATTATAAAACTTAAAATCATAAGAGATTTTGAATTGATTCAAGTGTTCAATTAAAAATAATTTATCTTCATTACGCATTATTTTATCTAAGAAGACATCTTGGATATAAAGCATGTCCGGTAATTTTAATTCACTACGATATTTATTTAAGAAATATTGAAATAAAAAAACATCACATGTATGGTTTTCAGGCGAATAAAACTTATCTAATAATTCTAGTTTAGACATATTGTTAAAGCGTTTGATATAGTTTTCTTGTTTGGTTTCACTTTCGATCTTTAAAGCTAATTGTTCAAATAGTTCTAAATATTCTAGCGGCATATAAGGTTGGTCTAATTCTTCACGAATGATTTTTAAGGCGTCATCTTTTTTATTTGCTTTATATAAACCGGTTATCTTTTCAATAATTGATTCATAAAAAGCTGACATCTCAGAAACCTCAGGAGCCTTCTTTGTAGCTGGCATACCTTTGAAATTGTTGCTCTTTTTGGAAGCATCAATCGTATGTGACTTTGGAATTTTATCTTGGTCAACATTGCCTAAAATATCTCGTTTAACAAAAGACGTGTTTATTTGTTTACGACCATTAGCATCAAATTTAGGTTGATTTGATTTATTATTTTTATGAGCGCCTGTGACTACTTTGTTTTTCGGTTTATTCTTTGCCCGTTCACGAGCGTCTTTTAAAATTTTATTAGGATTAATTTCAGTTTTTTTGCGAGCTTCAACTTTATTTTTGGAACTCTTTTTTGCACTTGTTACCTTTGGTTGGGGTTTAACTTGATTGGTTGGATGTAATTTTTGGGTATTATTAAAGTTACTACTAGGTTGCTTAGGAAGCTGCTTAGTATTTAGTTTATTTAATCTACTGGTTTCATTCTTATCAAAATCTGAATCAAATTTTGATAATGCCATATTTAGGGGTTTAGTTTCTGCCACTATGAGGCTCCTTCCGTGCTGAGTTAATTTGTAGAACTTTTTGCTTGTACTCTTCAATTTTTGATTTGCTTGTTAATTTCTCAAAATAACCTTCGTTAATAAGCTTAATAACTTTTGCCTCTACTTCTTTAATAATATCAATTAATTTACTACCATAGTTGTATTTTATTTGATTAGTTTCAAATTCTTTCATATCAACTTCACGTCATTTACCTGAAGTTAATATTTTAAAATCTAAATCAAAATCAAAATATTTAAAGGCTTGCTCCTCGTAAATGAATGGGGATGACAAGTTAATGTATAAGCGCATTCCGTCTTTTTCTTCAGTGCATATTACATTAAATCATTCATCTGGAAAAAGAAATCAAAAGGTTGGTTTGATAACACCGCTTTGAAAACTACGGGTTGAATTTTCCTCTGATGTTAAAACCCGCGACCCTTGACTTGCCATTACAGTAAATTCAGAGTTCGTTTCAATAATTAGCGGATATTCTCAAATCCGATATAATCACCCATTTAGTTTATAGGCGTGGATCATTGCCTTTTTACCAATGATAATTGGAGCATTTTCCTTGATAAATTTACTATTGTTTTTCATACCTATTATTATATAAGAAAAAAGCACTTAATTATTATTAATGATTTGATAAATATCATATTTCAATAAAATTAAGATTTATCTGCTTCCAATCCAAACTAATAAACGTTTATTGTATCGTTAAATAATTATGCTTGATTGTTTTTAAATCAAAAAACAACTTGTTCATATTTAGTTATTAAGGTAACTTGATATTTTGTTTGATCTAGGTATAAGAGACATCAATATAAATCAACTAAGCTAACGATAAAACAATAATGGAATAATGTTGTTTTATTAATTGCTCCATAACTGTCAGTTAATACATTAGTTCATTGAGCATGACTGCTAAGTTCTAAATTAAGGTATAGTGAAGCTAAATCTCAATATGGATTATTTTGACGGACTCATTCAAAATCAATGATATTGATTTGATCGTTATCAACGATAATATTATTAAGGTTTAAATCATTGTGGGCCAAGACTAGCTGATCATTTGAATGAATGGTTATTAAATTTTGATATAGTTGAAAATGTTCTAAACTAATGAATCGTTTATTTTGTTTTAATAAAAAATTAAAATTATCTTGATTGATAAATTGTAGGGGATCAAATGATTTAATGTTGGTGCAAAAAGTTTGGTGAATTATCTTTAATTGTTTGATTAAATTGCTAATCACAGTTTCATTCACTAAAGCAATTGTCAAAGGAACTCCTTCATATCACTTGCGAATCATCATCCCGTTTTGGGGGTCTTGATAAATGACCGGCTGCTTTAAAGCGATTAATGCAAGTTGCTCGTTAAAGCGGCCCACCACATCATTATGTTTACCATAACGCATTAGAAACTTTTGCTTATCGTTAAGTTCGATTCGGTAAACATCATTACTAAGGTTATGGTTGATTTTTTTAATCGCTTTAAAATCTTTAACAACATATTCACTATGCTTAAAAAAATCACTTTTTATTTGGTTTAATGGTTTATTCATAATAGAATTGCTCCCATGAAGCATCGCGCATTTTTAACATTGGATAAAACAAAGCTAAACCAACCGGTAAAATGATTGCGGTTGTATAACCAATTCCCATGGCATTTAAACCAATCGAATAAATAAACTTATCATATTGCGTGCTTTGGTCTGGCGCTCAATACATCATTCCAGCTCAGACATGAATCATCAAACGAATTACCATTAAAATAATAAAACTAAAGGTAAACCAAGTAAAACGGATTGTTCAATATTTATTCTTTTTATCAATGATATGAAGTTGTTTAGCAATCTGATCGACAATTTTATCAAATCACATCAACGGGAAAAAGACTCACATCACCAAGATGTATTCTAAAAAATAATCAATTGGGTTTTGGGCAATTTGACCGAACATCGTTAGAATGAACGGGGTAATTACAAAGAACATTAATTTATAACGCATTGAACGAATCAATAATAATGACAAAATAAAAACTAAATAATGCAGTTCCAAATGTTCGACCCCGATCATTGGTGTGAACGAAGCAATGTATTTTGCTAGAATACAAAAAGCTAATAGCATCCCCGCTAATGTTAAA
Organism: Ureaplasma sp. Hg2; assembly: GCA_021378525.1. Lineage (GTDB taxonomy): Bacteria > Bacillota_I > Bacilli_A > Mycoplasmatales > Mycoplasmoidaceae > JAACJV01. Next base: position 10,105 of record JAACJW010000010.1, read on the forward strand.
TCTAGGATTTGAGCTCTGGTGGATAATTCCTCAAAACCTAAATATGATAAAATAGATTCTCATTTAGTCTTTTTAACTTCATTTAATTCCTGAAGTTCTTTTAGCGCTAGTTTACTACTACTATATAGTTTTAATGCTTTAATAAAAGCAATCGGCAATAATGTTATGCCTCATTGGGCAGCACTTTTAATTAAATGACTTTGGATTTCAGATGAATCGGTTTTATTAATTAATAAATAAAAACTAGTAACTAACTCCATTAATGCCCCAACACTTAAAATAATTCATCCGATTAGTGCGAAGACACTAATGTTAATGTTGTTGATTGGTGCGTCCAAAGCAAAGGTTCCTGCTAGACCAATAATCAAACCGCAGATAATAATGATTCAACTTCAAACTAGATAGTTAGAACTTCGTTTTATTTTTTTAATTTGTTGCAATTAAAAATCCTCCTTATAAATAAGGAAGACAACATAAAATATTATAATATTTAATATTTATAGCTGCTTCCGCTAGTATTAACTAGATCAAGTCATAAGAGTGTTTCTCAACCGTTATAATTAACAGTACCTCCGCTATAATGACAAAATAATTTTAGCACGAGATAATGATATAAAATAAAAAAAGCACTAGCAGTGCTTTTATTTATAATATGGGGCGATTAACGGGATTTGAACCCGCGCGTGCCTGAGTCACAGTCAGGTGTGTTAACCGACTTCACCATAACCGCCATTATTTCGGACGTTAATATTATACATTATTTAAATTTAAAAATTAAAATAATTGCAAATAAATATTATTGGAAAGCGATTATCAGATACCTTGGTTAGATTTAAGGAGAAGTCATTAACTTCATAACACTATCTTTACTATCGATAAAAGATAACTAAATATTTGATTGTTATTTTAAACTTGATTATCTACGTTTTTTTTGATGATTTAGATTCACTAGATATTTCATCTCCTGTTATCTTGTGACTAGTCGGTCGCGATGTTCGTTTGACATCTGGATATTTAGAAATTTTAACAAATTTTTTATTTTTACTTACCTTTCTAGATGAGTTGATTGAACTTATTTTTAAACCACTATGCTTGTACGCTTTTCTAGCTTCGTAGATCAATTTCTTTTTTCGTTTATAAAAATAAAGCACAATTAAACCAATAAGAAATACTACTACAATGCTAGAAGTGACAGCGATTGCAATTATAGTATCTTGTTTTGATAAACCGGTTGCAGGTATAGCACCAGTTTTAAAGCCGGTATAAGTATGGGTCGCCACTATTTTTGGTCCATCATAATCAGTTGGTAAATCTTTAAAATTAATCGTGATTATAATTGTTCCAGTAAGTTGGTTCCTTTTAATTAAAGGTTTGTCAATTTCAAAGGGTTTGACTAAAGCGCCGATTTGACATCACTTCAGAACATCAGCATCGCTCACACCACCTTTAATGGCATATTGATTTTTATTAATTTTACTATCATCCATCCAAACTACATGTCATGCAGAATCTGTTTTATAAGTTAAGAATCCTTTAAATGTTTCATTACTAGTGAATTCATTCCCGTTTTTATCATGAGCTACCAAACTAACACCTAATGTTCCTAATTGGTCATTAGGTGTTAGTTTGGTTTTATTTGTATCAATTGTTAAACCCTTAATATCAAATAATTCATTAAGATCTGTTTTAGTTATATTGCTTGCTGATTGCTTTGATAACTCTTTATAGTGAATGGTTGTTTGATTAATTGGTGCTATTCCTTTAACTAAGGAATATTTATTGGTATTTAAATCATATTGACTAACCATATCATTGCTATCAAATAATAGCATTTTACTCTTATTGACATCAGCATAAGTAAAACCTTTGATTGTAGAAGTCAGATCACTAAAATCATAGTAATCGTCTAATGTTCTAGATAATTTAATATCAAGGTTTGGGTTAGTTGAATTGATCGCATTGCTATTGCTATGCAACTCATATACATATTTGCCATCAGCTGATCCGTCTTGTTCTAAAATATGTAAGCCCTTTGATTTAGCGTCAACAAATCCATAACCTTTTGGAGCCGAAAGTGATTTAATTGAAGTGCTCGATGGCGTTAAATAATGGTCTTCAATTTTTGCTGAGCTCTTGCTATATCCAGCACAATTATAAGTGTTAGCAAAAACATTAGTTAAATCATTCAAGTTTTTTGAAACCTTATTTGTTGTTAATATTAATTTCTGTAAGCCTTCTTCAAAAATACTATACATTCATCAAGCGCCCAATTGTCAATGTGAAACATTACTGCCCATGACCACTTTACCACTAGTATTTAATGAAAAAGGAATTTTAATAAAATTAGCACTATTAAAATCTTGATTATCATAAGCCCGAGTAAACATTATTATTTGATATGGATTTGAAGCATCCGATGTTTTTAAAATCATCATATCGACTGGTCTTTGGTAAACCCCAACGCCTGGCACGCTTTGAATGGTGCTATCGTAGGAAGTGCCCGCTTTGATGTCAACAACATAGTAGGGCAACACTAGGGGACGGCCCGTACCATGCCCACTATAATCACTATAAAAGCCAAATATTTTATCGTCCGCCTCTGTTTTACCGGGGATGACATCCATTATCCGACTATCTCTTACATTTGTTGTATGACTTTTAAAATCCATAATCTTAGTTAATTTATCAGCGCTTCAATCTCATTTATAAAAAGTTGAATAAGAACCATCCTCATTAGTTTTGCCGTATGTACTTAATGTTGAAATATAAATATAACTACCTTGACTTGAAGCAACTACGGCTTCGATGATCTGAAATGTTGCACCAGTTTGTTGAACTAATTCTGAACTGCCAAAGGAATTTATGATGTTGCCACTTGAATCATAAACGATTAATCCCCCAGATTCATTATTAGCAATACTGTAAATGCCTCCCTTATAATTAAACGGTTGCATTGATTGCATATTATTAAAGAAATCATAGTTGCCAATATCAACCGATGGAGTGCCCCATCTAATTCTAACGTTTTTAGTATTTTCTACTTTCATGACATTATCTTGATTAATAGTTGCTGCGGCATTAGTTGACGTCTTATTTATGGAGGTATGGTTGTTAGATGTAGTTATCTCACCAATTGCAATGGGCATTGACAATAATAAGCTGGTTGTCAATAATATTGAAGGCAATAATGCACATAAATTGATTTTATTTTTTTTCATATTTAATTCCTCAATCTTATATATTATAACAATATATAAAGCATAGAAAAGGAAAGCGAATGAGTAATTTTAAAAATAAAATTACTCATTCGCCTATTAAATCAAAATGTCATTTTCATTCGTTTCATTAAATGTCTAATTAAATCATTTGATCAAGGATAAATAAAAGCACTTGTTTGATAACAAGTGCAATTTAATTGAAAGGATTCACTTATCTTTCAGACATCAAGAATATTCTTGCAATAATTCAGATTAAGTAAATTAAGTCCATTAATAATTTGAACCCAAAGAAAGCAGCGATCTTATTAACGTTGTTAGCGCCTTCAAGGTTATGGAACTCGTTATACTTACTTAACATATGCATATCAAAGGCAATATATCCTAAAGCTAATAAACCAGAGAATACAGTGATGCCTCAATACATTCAATCCATGTTGCCGCCTGTTGTAAAAACATTTCAAACGCCAAACATCGAAAATAACATCATCATTAAAGACAACCCTAAATAAACCATTGTACCAATCATCAACATTTTCATCAAACTCATCGCAGCTCGTGAGGACAAGGATATTCCGATGACTCCCATAATTAAGAAGATACCACCAGCTAAACCGAAAATCCATAATAGTTCGGTGCCATCAAAAATAAGAAACAACGAACCAAAGCCGATTCCTTGACCTAAGATATAAACTAAAAACGTTGTACCAATTAAGCCTCAACCCGCTGATTCAAACTTCATCATTCAAAAGATGGCCATAAACATACTAGCAATTAAGCATATCCCACCAATAATTCCTAATGTTTGAGAAGACATTCCAGCACTACTACTACCAGCCATTGCTGAATCATAGATTGCTCCAACGCCATAGCCGACACCACAAATCGCAGCAAACCCAAGACCGGTAATCATTAATGCTTTTGTCATTAATGATCCCTGGGCTTTATTATATTTAACTACCGGTTCATTAACCGCCATTTTCTTATTACTATACATATATCCTCCGTATTTAAAACTAGATAATATATATTATAATAACATAATAAAATATCATTCATTATTATACTTAACGTTTTTATTAACTAAACCTTACAGCCGACACCGGTTTAAAGTAATCAAACTAATGATTGTTATAATATTTTGAAGAATCAAGTATTAATTAAATTCAATGAATCACTAATATTTAGTAATCAAATAGCTTATATTAGTTTTCATTTTACCACTATAAATTTAATCGCATAATAATTATATTATTATGGTAATTTATGTTACAATTTCTAATACCTTTAATCTAAATGTGAAATTTTAATATATAAGGAAACTTTTGAATGGAAATTCAAAAAATATTCATTCGAAATAGGAGATTTAAATATGAGTAAAGAATATAAATTATGTAAGGCGATTACGATCATCGATTGGCTTTTTGTTCCAGTTGTAATAATTTTAATCGCGCTTGAAGTTGTGGCCGCAATTGGCATTGCCTCTACTATGGATTCATATGGAAACGTAGATACAAGCAGTATCGCTATAATCAATGTAATTGATATAGTGTTTATCTTAATCATTGTTGCAATGATTATTGCCGCTGTTGTTTGTAGTATTATTTTATTAGTTAAAAATGATACAACATCGCCAAACAGTGGGTTGACAATTGCTGTTGGCGTTTGTGGGATTGTATTCCCACCTGCAAACCTAATCATGGGAATTATGTTATGTGGCAAATTAAAAAATGAATCTAGCACTAGTGCTAATTCTAACACCCCATTATAATCTTCATTAATTAGTTAAAAAATAATTAATATTTAAGTAAAAAAAATCCATTCCATTTTAACAACGGGATGGATTTTTTTTAATCAATTTTAACTAATGCCACTTTTATTAGAAGCTTATAAAAGTGGCATGATTATAATAGGGGGCACTAATTACTCAATCAAGTTGCTCACATATCAAGCTAATCACAAAAGCCAATCATAACATGTCCTTTGATTTGACAATGTTGTGATAAAGTCATAACAATAAATGTGGTACAATATTTATTACTTTAGAAAAATTAAATTAATTATCGGAGATTTATTTATGAATACCAAATATAAAATATGCTTAGCACTTACGGTGCTGGATTGAATTTTAGTACCCGTCATAATTCTTATGATAGTGCTTGAGTTTATCTTAGCTTTATCCATTAACACCACATATGATCCAACAACTGGCGATATAATATCATCAAATTATTGAATCATCACAGTAGTTAGTATCTTGTTTAGTTTAGCTATTGTTGCAATCGAAATTGCATGTCTTGTTCTTAGTATTATGATAATAGTTAAAAATGATTCAACTTCACCAAACAGTGGATTGACTCTTGCTGTTGGGATTTGTGGAATCGTTTTCCCACCGGCAAATCTAATTATGGGAATTATGTTATGTGGCAAATTAAAAGATGAAGCCCACGGCAATGCTGGTGCAACAGGTCCAACTGTTTATTAAACAAAATCAGCATTATTATTGTAATCCAAAAACATCTATTCTCATTTAATGTAAATGGATGTTTTTTTAATAACGACCTTCGCTAAAGTTATTTGTAAGATTGATTATTAAATAACGTCATGAATTAAAAGCGGAATTAAATAATATTCATAAGGTATTAAAAAATCTAAGCCGTAGTTTAGATTCCTAATATAATTAATGATTTGAATTATTTCAAACAAAGGTTTCATCACTAGTGAAAGCAGCGCCTTCAGATAAATAATGATAATCAGCTTGCTATTTGCCTCTAATATCATTAGCTCAATTATGAACTACAACAGTATTACTATTGCGTATCTGTCAGATTTGATTAAGTCTGGTGGAACCGAAGCAGGAGTTAGTTTAAAGTTTAAGCTTAATTTCATTTGAACCAACGCAACACAATGCGGTTGATATTCCCATGATAGCTAACGTCACTGATATACTGACCCCTATAAAGATCTTCAATTTAAAAATTGGCGTTTACTCTTAGATATAGGCGTATCAACTGTTCTGTTTGCATATCTACTAGCATTAACGTTACTGTGAGTACGCGCTTTATTAACACTGGCAATCAAAGGAGATTCATTAATACTAGTATTTAGGCTTCTATCATCCCTTTTATTCCCTTTAATGCTTGTTTTTTGAGAATACTTGGAAGCCATTCGTTCCTTTTTTGTCATGGTACTATTTTTAGTAACTACAGCATAACTAGCAGTTGCTGAATTATAGTTTTTATTGTTTTCTAATTTTGCATTAGCAACAGTCTTTTTATTATTTATATTTTTCATTTTAACCCTTGAAATTTTATTTTTATATTAAATAAGTTAATAAAATCGTCATGTAGTTATGACGACTCATTAAAGCTACAGGTGGTCTGAACCCGATAGCTTATTTATCACAAACATAATTATACAATTAAAGGGATACTAAAATCAATAAAAATCAAGTAAAGCGGTGCAAAAATCAATAAAAATACCCATTTTTTCACATTCCGTACTTAAATATTGATAAATTAAATAATATATGAATTATTTTATAAAGAAAACAAATACTAATTAAGCAAACCAAAACTAGAACTTTCTAATTCTTATTTCCCGTATTTCGTATAGGAATTTTTAAAAATAATACAATGATTTTTAAAAATACTGCAATGATAAAATTATTAATATAACAATTATAATTACAATTAATCACTTAATAGAAAGTTTTCGTTTTATACCTGGTAGATAGTTTTGGGTATTACGTGATATAAAATCTTATTATTGTTGCACTAATAACAATAGGCAAGCAACTAAAATAATTATCTCAAATTCACTTAATACAAGCTTTAATATGATTGCTCGTCCGGGTATCTTTATAAGTAATTTCATAATAATTTAATTACGAATGGAAACTATGATATACTTTCTAAAGTATATTTTTTAAAATATATAAATTTACAAATAATATAAGGAAATAAAAATTGAAAAAGAATTTAAAAATAAATAAAAAAATTATAAGTCTAATTGCATTAGGAACATTAGGAGTGTCTGGCATCGTTGTTATTGGAACGGCAGCTGGAGCGGGTATAAGTGCTGTTAATTATAATGAATACAACACACTACACGATATGTATAATTTGGTCCGATCCCAAGAAAATATCCCCTATTACATCGAAAATTATTCTTTTGGTGAATTTATAAAAGATCAAAACACTAGCACAGACAATATGAGACCTCAAGATTTTAAAAGCATGAGAGATTCATCTGATGAAGTGTTAGATAGTTTCAATAGAATGACATCAACAAAGCAAGATGAACAAGCTGATCATCACGGTTATTCATCAACAACTGATTATCATCAATCATTAGTAGATCAAGCTAACCTAAATTATGTTAATGCAGAATCAGGAGCCTTTATAGGCTGTATTTCAGTTATGGCTATCTTTTTAGTTGTTGCCGTGGCATCTGCAACAACTATAGGGACGGTAGGCTATTCATATTACAAAAATAGAGACCCTAAAGCTAAAAAACAGGAAAAAACTTCTAAATAAATTAAGTTTTATAAAATTCGATATTAAATAATTTTAATTTCGTTAATTAAATAAGTTCAGTAAAAACATTATTTTCAAAAGAATTTTATTCTATAGAAAATAATGTTTTTTCTTATAACTCTAAATGACTTATATTCTTATTGCGGCGATTTTGTTCGGTTTATTTATTTTCAATGTTGTTATAAAAAAATTCGTAAAGATTGCTTTAGACGATGTTATTTTGATATAGGAAATCCACATAAATGCCAATAGCGTATAGGGGTATATGTCTAATATTGGTGGTTTTATCAAAATAAAAATTCGTTGGACTAGTTTTAATTGCAATGATCTTATTAGTGGTTTTTATAAAGTTATCAAAACTAACCGCCCTTTTATTAATTGACGATTTACATTCGATAATAACTTGATTAAAATTATTACCCTGTAAAACAAAGTCTATTTCTTTTTGATGGCTTTTCTTGACGTACTTATAACAATATACTTCTCTAATTTTGAATAATTCGTTATACACAAAATTTTCAGTTAACCCCCCTTTAGCGTTAGTTCAATTATCGTCATCATTATCAATTTGTATTCTGCTCAATGAAATGGTTTCACTAAAAAAGCCGATATCATTTAAAAAAAGTTTAAATGAATTATCCATTATATTCACGATTAAAGGATTGTAAATTTTATTAATATATTGCTGTTTATTGATAATTCTAGATAACACTAAATTCATTATCATTGGTTCGTATTCTCTATATCTTACAGAGGGCTCTCCTTCGTAATTTATCTTAGACACTTGAAACTTAGTGTTATTTTTTAAAAGTTGATGAATAATATTATCATAAATTTTTAAAACTTTTGGGACATTTTTATCATTGAAATATTTACTAATATCTTCTCTATAATCATGTAATATATTTTTTTTAATTCTTATAGCTTCGTTTAATCCTTTTTTGATATATCTATAAACCGCCTCTGGCATTCCTCCAATAATTAGATAGTCATAATATAGAACCATTAATTTTTGGTGGGCTAATTCATTAATCGGATCTAAATTAATTAAATTATTTTTTACTGTTTTTAATAATAAATATTATCAGAATTAATTAAAAATTCTTCAAAATCCATCGGATACATATATAAATGATCTATCTTACCGACGGGGTATGATATTTTTGAACTATTGAGTTTGAGGCTAATTAAACTGCCCAGATGCTATTATTTTCAAGTTAGTAATTTCTTCGTTAAAATATTTTAATAACGTGATGCAATATGGTACGTTTTGAATTTCATCAAGAAATAATATTGTCTCTTTATTTATTTTTTTACTAAAATAAAGTTCTAATGTTGCTAACATTTCCTTTGCATTCAGTCTTTTAGAGTTGAGTAATTTTGTTAAATATAAATCATTTTCTAAATCAACAAATATATAATTATCAAATTCGGTTTTAATAAATTTTTTAATAATAGTTGTTTTGCCTATTTGTCTTGCGCCCTCTACTAACAAGGGTTTTGTATTCATCGTTTTTTCAAACAATAAGTTTTTCATAAATTTTACGTTGCATATAAATCTCCTCGTTAGTTCATTTATATAACAAATTTAAAAACTAAATATGATTAGAGCGACAAAAAATCACAAAATATCATAGATAAAGTGTGGAAATATCACAAAATATCATAGATAAAGTGTGGAAGTATCACAAAATATCATAGATAAATTACTATTTAATACTTTAATTTTTGTCCATTCATCAACATATCTCTTTCGTAATTAGAATGATTAACTTCTTAATGTTACCGCTATAAACCTAATAACCGACAGTACTTCTAAATAGAGTTATAGAAACGGTGATATCCTAGTTAATTATTGATTAATACAAAACAAAAGTCAAAATTTGGTATAATTTAATATTATATGCAATTAAGGACACATCATGAACGAACAAAAATTATCAAAAACCATGGATGCAAAATTCTTTCAAGAGCTTAATAAATCAACAATTTTAAATTCTGTCTTTAATGTTTCAGCGATGATTACAATACTTGTTTTTAGTTTTGTTAGAACATTCTTTATTGATAGCACGCCTGGATATGGAGCTGGTGCTTTAGGATTATTATCGATCGCATTAGGAATCCTTCCCTATGTTAGCAATACTCATGGTGGAATTAAAAGCATCAGTACTTGAAGATTATATAAACCTTATAATGACGGCGATTATATGCGGGTTAATCATGTTATGAGCGACATTACTCATCAATACCGTAAAATGGGTGGCATTTATTTAGTAGTAATTCTAGTTATTGCTTTTGCCTTTCCCTTTATTATTGGTAGTTCAACCGATGATCCATGATACTATGGAACATTGTTAATTCTAAGTAATTGTGTCGAAGTAATGGTTACTTATTTTTATGTCCCAATTATTATTCTTTTGTTGTATGTAAAGAAAAAAGCTTATTACGCTAATATATTAAGTATCTTTTTAACTGTTACCTTTAATGTTGTCATCATTATCATGTTTGAATTTTTAGCTCAAAAAATGAATCCAACTATTTTTTTAACAATTATTACAGCAATTTTAGGGACTAAAATTTTTATCTTAATTTTTGTCTTTAATCGATTACGATATAAAATTGCTCCATGATACGTTCCTAGTAATCATGTTGATAATGAATTTTGTAAAGAGAAATGAATGTCGATGTTAACGATGTTCTTAGATCAATTCGGAACTGATGTATCAACCATCACCTTTATGATTTATGTTGGCGTGCGTCCAAAAACCAACTCTACCGATAGCGGTAACGCATTAGATTATGGCAATTTAGATATTGCTGGACTATATGCCGCTTATTATTTAATTGGAACCTCCTTAACGCAAATCTGCCATACAATCCTTGACGCCCCGGTGCCGTCCATTGGCGAGCTCGCCCGGAACCACAACAAGATGCCTTATGACTTTTTTGATAAGTATCGGAGTTTTGCTTACATTGTCGCTATCTTTAGTTTTGTGAGTTACTTAACAGTTGCGCCATTAGCGGCAAATATTTTATTAGGACAACCCGAATTTTCATTAGTAATGGCATTAGGTCTTGGTATCCCAATCTTCTTTGAAAATCTAACAGTGGTTTACACCCACACTCTTCCGGCCTTTGGAAGATTTAACGACAACTGTAAATATTCTGGTTATAAAGCAATTACCAATATTTGTTTCACAACCTTTTTCTGTTTGATTTTTGGTTTTGCAACAACTATGGGTGATAGTGGGATATTACTTGGGATTGTTTTAGGTTGAACCTTTAGTTCAGTAACTAAATACCTTCTTTTATTTAATTATGGCCGAAAACATTTGGTCGAAGGGAAACCAACTAAATCAATGTTTAACCGCTGAATTTCAATTCTGGCATTACCTATTGTTGTTTTTGTTACAATGGCTATTGTTTATAACGTTGCACCACCGGTTGTCTCATACATAATGAGTGACGGTACCGAAGCAATGCGTCTTTCATTAAGTAACACCACAATGTTCTGTTTAACCTTCTTATTACCACCGGCCATTCTGGTCGTTGATATCGCTTGACTTAGTATTAGTCAAAGAGAGAATTTCAAATACTTCTATGCCAATGGTAAAACAACATTGCATGAATGAAAATTGGAACGTGCAACAAAACGCGAAAATAAAATAAAATAATTTTATATTAAAAAAAACATCCCTTATCGTTTTTGATAAGAGATGTTTTTTAATAGCTATTATTTAAAACTAAAAACAACTTTGTTAATGTTTTTATTTAGTTCGTGAAATTTAGTTTCATATTCGGTTGGAACATTATTTTTGTTTAGTGATATATCTAGTTCGTTATATAAATCATTGGTTTGATAAATGATATTATATTTAGTTGGATTAGCTAATAAGACATCATCAATCGTGTATTGATATAAAGCATCGTTATCAGTTTTAAATTGAATAATCCCGTCTTTTTTTAAAAGTTTTTGATAGATATCTAAAAAGTTAGGATGAATCAAACGTCTTTTAGCGTGTCGTGTTTTAGGTCAAGGATCACTAAAGTTAAGGTATATTTTAGAAATTGAGTCAACTTCAAAAATAGTTAATAAATCTAAGGCATCATAACTGATAACCTTTAAATTATCTAATTGCTTTTTAGTATGAAACTTTTTTACTGCTTTAGCAATTACCGTATCGAATTTTTCGATTCCTAAATAATTGTTCTGCGGATTCAAGAAAGCCTTTTGATAAACAAAATTGCCTTTTCCCATCCCAATCTCAATGATTAATGGTTGGACGGATTTAAAACATTTTGATCAATCTCGTTTTAACGTTTCGGGCTGATTAATAACATAAAACTTTTCCTCACTTAAATATGGGGCTGCATTGGCATTATAACGTAGACGCATAATAACTCCTTTATAGTTTTGGTTTAAATGGTTCTAATGATTCTAAACCTTGGTAATCATCCTGCCGCACAACTTCATAAGTAGCGATCGCAACAGTATTACTTAAATTCATACTTCGTAGTTGCTTGCTCGTTGGAACTCGCACGACATGGTCTTTATGAACTTTTAAGATTTCAACTGGAATCCCGGTTGATTCTTTACCAAAAATTAAATAAATATCCTTTTTGAAATCATATTTAAATTGGTTTGGCGCTTTAAGTCCGTAACGACTATAAAAATATAAGTTCGCATCGGGCTTGATTGTTTTTATAAAATCTTCATAACAATCATGCTCAATCAATTCTAGATCCTGTCAGTGATTAGCTGAAGTTCGTTTAATGATTTTGTCGTTCAGAAAAAAACCATAAGGGCGAATTAAATGCAGGCTTGCGTTAAAACCAACGCAAGTTCTAGCAATATTACCGGTGTTACCGATAATTTCAGGTTCAAATAAAACAATGTGTAGCATTTTCTTAATACCTTTCTAAAAATTCGACAACAGCTCTTGTGATTTTAGTTGGGGTTGACGCCCCTGAGGTAACTGCGACCTTGTTAACGCCCGTTAACCACTTAACATTAAGTTGGTTAACGTCACTTACTAAATGAGCTTTAAAACCTTGTTTTTGAGCTACCTCGACTAATTTTTTAGAGTTGTTTGATTTTTGGTCACCAACAACGATACATAAATCAATCGAACGATCCATCTTCATGACAGCTTCCTGGCGAACTTTGGTCGCGTTACAAATATCATTGCGGAACTCAATGTTTTTAAAGCGTAACCGCAATGCTTGAACAATTGCCTGAAAATCATAAAAACTAATCGTTGTTTGATTAGTAACAAATAGTTTGTTATCATCAAGCGTCAATTGAGCGACATCGTCACACGTCGCAACTAATTTAATTTTACTATCAATCGCTAAAGCAGCAATAGTTTCAGGATGATTGTTTTTACCCAAATAAATAATTTGATATCCCTCAAGTAATTTTTGTTTAATAATTTCATGGGTCGCAATTACATAGCGACAAGTCGTGTCAAACATCAAAAAACCACGTTTGGCAATTAATTGATAAACATCACCAGCGGTACCATGAGCACTTAAAATGATGATTGGTTCCAAGTTGATATCAAGGTCAGCTATCAATTGATAGCGACTTTTATTAGTATCATCTAGTAACTTAATATTATGATCATACATTTCATCGATTAAATGTTGGTTATGAACCAATCAACCTAACATGAAAATATTTCGATCAGGATATTTTTTAGCTATTTTAAGAGCGGTTGCTCACGCTTGGACAACCCCTTCACAAAAACCTCTTGGGACAAGTTTGATGACTTCCATTATTTAGTTAATTTTAAACTTTCTAATGATTCATGAGCATTTTTTAATTGTTCCTCATATTTCAATAATTTGTTATGTTCAATATCAACCTTGCTTTTAGGCGCTTTACTAATAAAGTTTTTGTTACCTAAAATTTTCTTAGAACGTTCTACTTCGCCATTTAAATGATCAATTTGTTTATTAATCTTTGCTACTTCATCCTTGATATTAAGGATTCCTTCCATTGCTACTTCAAGGACATATGGACCGATGATTTGAGTTAGTTTATTGCCGAAAATACCGACGTTACTAACGTTGCAAATTTTTGCATTTACAATAATTAAGAAAAGGTTAATTTCATTTAACATTAATGAAATTTGTTTAATATTTTTTTTAGTTACCAAATGAATGTTGATTGAAGTTTTATTAGGGATTGCATTATCAGCTCTTAATTTTCTAACGCCTTCAATTAATTGAATAATATTATTAGTATTAGTTTCAACTGGTACATCAATTATCTTTGGTCATGTTTCCTTCATGATAGAAATTTTATGGTTCGGTAAAAAACCATATATTTCTTCAGTTACGAAGGGACATTGGGGGTGCAATAAAATTAAGATTTCTTTTAGCACATACAACATCACAGCGATGGTGTTATTTTTATGAATTGGGTTCAAAATAATTTGTTTTGCAAACTCAATGTAAAAATTACAAAAATCATTTCAAATAAAGTCCTCTAAAATTTTTGTTGAAACAACAAAATTATATTCCTTCATATGACGGTTAACTTCACGAATTGTTTCGTTTAATTTATGTAAAATTCATTTATCTTGATTAGTGAATAATGAATTTAGCATTCGGTATTTTTTATTATCTTCAATATGGTTGGTAATAAATCGAGCTGAATTTCACAACTTATTAATAAAGTTTCAATTACTAGCTAATCGCTTCGGTGAATAATTTAGATCTTCACCGATGGTTGAAGATGAAGTTAAAAATAATCTTAGAGCATCAGCTCCATATTCTTCGATCACATCCATTGGATCGATTCCATTGCCTAAAGACTTAGACATCTTACGACCTTGTTCATCCCGGATTAATCCGTGGATCAAAACATCCTTAAATGGTTTTTGACCAAGAAAATAATTTGATTGCATCATCATTCGACTAACTCAAAAAAAGATAATATCATAACCTGTAACTAATACATTGGTTGGAAAAAAATCATTAAATTTTTTTGTTTCTTTAGGTCAACCTAAAGTAGCAAAGGGTCAAAGAGCAGATGAAAACCAAGTATCTAAAACATCAGTATCACGGGTTCATTCATTAATTGGCACAGGTGGTTTTAAGCCGACGTATGTTTCATTACTTTGTTTGTTGTATCAAACTGGAATTTGATGACCCCATCATAATTGGCGACTAATACACCAATCATTAATGCCACCTAACCAATTTAATAATGTGTTATTAAATCGTTCAGGATAGAATTCAGTTTTCTTTGTTTTTGACTTTTGATTTTTAATGACCTTCTTAGCTAAGATATCCATCTTAACAAATCATTGCATTGATAAATAAGGTTCAACAATTGTATTGGTTCGTTCTGAATAACCAACTTGGTTTTCATGGGCTTCAATTTTAATTAAACTATTTTGTTTTTGTAATTGGTTGACTAGTTTCTTCCGACATTCAAAACGATCTAATTTATTATAGATGCCTGCTGTTTCATTCATCGTACCATCTTCGTTTAAAATATTAATCATCGGCAGTTTATGACGCATCCCGATTTCATTATCATGAAAGTCATGGGCTGGAGTACATTTCATCGCCCCAGTTCCAAACTCCATATCAATGTACTTATCGGTAATGATTGGAATAATTTTATCGTTTGCTGGATTAATTACCTTTTCACCAACTAGTTTACTATAACGTTTATCACTCGGGTTAACAATGATGGCGGTGTCACCAAACATTGTTTCGGGTCGCGTTGTTGCAATCTCAATAAATTTTCTTGGCTTATTAACAACCCGGTATTTAATATAATACATCTTTGATTTTGTTGGTTTACTAATAACTTCGATATTGCTAATAGCTGATTGTAAAACCGGATCTCAGTTTACTAACTTTAGACCACGGTAAATTAATTTGTTGTTATATAGATCGACAAAAACTTTGTTAACAGCTTTTTTAATACTGTCATCCATTGTAAAGACTTCAGAATTATAATCTAAAGCAAGCCCTAGTTTAGCTCATTGACTATGAATGAAAGCAGCTTGAGTGTCTTTTCAAATCATTAATTCTTTTAAAAATTTTTCACGACCTAAATCGTCTTTGCTCAAACCTTTAGTTTCCATTAAAACTTTTTCAAATTTAGTTTGGGTTGCAATCCCAGCGTGATCAGTACCAGGCACTCATAAAGTACGATAACCCTTTAGTTTCTTATAACGGATTATCGTATCTTGTAGCGCAACATCTCAGGCGTGTCCCAAGTGTAAATGACCCGTTACATTAGGGGGCGGTAAAATAATGCTAAAGGGGGTTCCTTTACCACTAGGTTTAAATAATTTTAAGTCTAGCCACTTTTCATAACGTCCAACTTCAATTTCTTGCGGTGTGTATTTTTTACCTAACTTCTGATCCATTCTCTTCGTCCTCTGATCCATTCTCTTCGTCCTCGGCTTTTTTAGCTGCTTTGTTTAATTCTCTTTGTTTATCTCGTTCATCTAAAGCGATTTTCTTTAAAACTTTATTTAGAGCATCTAGATTACTACCTTTAGCTGCACTCAAGGGAATTAGACGATCAACACTGATGTTTAGATAACTAGCGATTTGGAAACGTTTGTTAAAAAAATGACTCTTAGCTAATTTATCAGTTTTATTTAAAACGACATAATGATTTGGATAGTTGTTTTCAAAAAAACGACTCATTTCGGCATCAATATTAGTAATAACACTAATGTCACAAATTTGAATGACACCTTTTAAATTAGTTCGTTCACTCAAATATTCTTCGATAATCATTGCTAATTCACGTTGCTTACCCTTGCTTACTTTAGCAAATCCATAACCCGGTAAATCGACAAGGCGAAAAAATTTAAAATCAAAAAAGTTAACTAATTGGGTTCGTCCTGGAGTATTTGAAGTTTTTGCAATCTTGCCTTTTGCTAAAGCATTAATGACTGAACTCTTACCCACATTAGACCGACCGACAAAACAAATTTCACTTACATTATCGTTAATGTAATGACTTGTGTTGACTGCTGATTTTATAAATTTTGCCATTTTAGTTATTGTTTAACCATGCGGTTGTAAATTTCATTAACTTGTTTTTCGCTTGGTTTACGACCAACTTGTTGATAAATTTGACGAATGGTGTCCTTACTGATTGGTGGGTTTTCTTTCATTTGTTTTTTAAAAAATTTCATTGAAAGAATGTATCCAATGATTCCACCGACTATAAGTGCAGCGGGAATCCCTACTGCTAGTCCGACAATTGCGCCTGTATCCATACTAAATTCTCCTTTAAGTTTGTCTATTATATTTAATTAATAATATTTATAGTTATAAAAATATATTTTTATTATACTAAAATATTATACATTTATTAAGTTAAAATTCAACCAATATTATGTTGGTCAGTGATAATGAAAATTATAAAAATTAAAATTAACTATTTTTTTGCTTTTAATTTTAAACTTTTTAGACACGTTATTTTAATCCCAATTGTATTTTCCATGAATTGTTTTAAAATCGTAATTAGCAGTTTCGCTTCAGGAACACGGTATCAATTATGAACTTCGAATTTTTTTTCATATGTTAAAATATGCCACATTTTCATCATGATCGATGGGAAAACTTTATCATAAAGGGGATCATAACAATTCTTACATATTAAACCCATTTCCTGAATTGAAATAGTTTTGATATCACGAATCGAGCCGCACCGGACACAATGACTTAAATTAACACCTGAGCCACTTAAGGTAATAAGTTTAACCATTGCATAAGCAGTAATTAAATATTGATCTTCATCGTTTAGAACGTGAAATAGCACGTCTTGATAAAGTTGATAATATGGAATATCATAATCGTTAATCTTTGAAATAAATTCACTCATCACTAATAAAGGATATTCGTTTTCATATTTTCAATCAATTTGTTTAATCGCAATCACTTTTTTAAGACGGCTTAATTTATCTGGTTTACTACTACTAAAAACTTGAAATTCAAGATAACTGCCCATAATTAAAGCACGGGCATTCTTACTTACAATCCGTCTTGTTCCAGCGGCGAAGCAAACAAACTTAACGCCATGTTCATTAATAAAAGTTAGTATTTCGTCGAACACATTATAATCATATCGCGAGACTAAATAACCATTAGTAACAACTAACGCCATTGCTTATTTTTTATAACCTAATGATTTAATTAAATAATCACTATCTCTTCATGTGTCTTCAACCTTAACAAATATTTTTAAATTAATCCGACAATCATAAATATCAAGTAGTGCCGCTCTTGAGGCGACCCCGATTTTTTTAACCATCGAACCTGCCTTGCCGATTACAATAGGTTTTTGACTTTCCTTTTCAACGACAATTGTTGCATCGATATTATAAATATTTTTAGTTGCATCAAAAGCTTCGCTTTCAATTTGCACAGCTATTGCATACGGTACTTCTTGGCGTAAGAAATTAATACAGTTTTCACGAATGATTTCACTAATTACAAAACTATCGGTTAACTCATGCATTGTATTTTCATCATATAGTAATGGACCAGTAGTCAAATAAATTTTAATGGTATTGATTAATTTCTCAATATTAATACTGTGTTTACCAGAGATTTGAATGGTGTTAACAAAATTATATTGTTTTTTTAATAAAGCAACGCGTTCGTCAATAATTTCTTGTTCTGATGTTTCAGCTTTAGTAATTACCAAAATTACTTGATCGCTATTAAAAGCTTTTAATTTTTTTAAGATTTCCTCATCTTCTTTATCTACCGGTCGGGTAATATCACTAAGAAATAAAATAACGTCAGCAACTTTAAAACTTCGCTTAACTTCAGAATTTAAAAATAAATCTAATTTATTTTTAGGTTCATGATAACCTGGTGTATCGTTAAAAACTAATTGACAAGTATCGTCATTATAAATAGCTCTAATTTGGTTTCTTGTGGTTTGTGGTTTACCAGAGATAATTGCAATTTTATCTTTCATAATTGCGTTTATTAAAGTGGATTTACCAACATTGGGTTTGCCACAAATGGTGACAGTACCGATTATTTTTTTAATCATGTTTTGCTCCTAAACTAATGCGATAATATGGGGGATAAAAATTAATAATCCAACAATCACCGCTGATAAGGTTAATACTAGAGTTGCAGCGGCGCTAATGTCCTTTATCTTCTTCGCATTAAAATTATATTTAAAGGATACCATATCAACGACGTTTTCAATTGCTGTATTTAATAATTCGGTTCCGATGATAATTCCAATAACCAAAATAATAATTGCTCATTCAGTTGTATTGATTTTTAAAACAATCCCTAAAACAATAACAATAATCGCCACTACAAAATGAATAACTAATGAAGTCTCTTCTTTTAATGAAGTGGAAAGACCACGGAAGGCATACCCGAACTTACGTCATATGGCCCCTTTATTTTTTCTTTTTTCGCCCATTTTCTTACCTCTTGATATTTGCTAATTCCAATACTTTATTTTGGATTTCAAACATTATTTTTTCGTCTTCTTTTAAAATATGATCATACTGCAACAAATGTAAAATGCCGTGTACAAAGAGAAAGCAAATTTCTCGTTCAAATGAGTGCCCGTATTCCTTGGCTTGACTTAAAACTTTTTCATAACAAATATAGATTTCGCCTAGTAAATTTGTTTTGATGCCGCTATCTCATAATGCAAATGAAATAACATCGGTTGTTTTATCTAGTTTTCTAAATTCCCTATTTAAACTTTGAATTTCAGCTTCATCCACTATAAAACACTCAAACAACAAATCCTTTTTAAGTTTAAGTTCATTGGCAAGATGAACTACAAGATTATCAAATTGATTTTTGATTTGTTGATCAAATTGATATGTCGGGTGATTGATTTCTAAATTGTAATTTAACATATTGACCTCGCTAAGATTGTTGACTATGATTTAAAATCATTATTAATGCATTATCATTATTATAATAAGATTTACGAATGTTGCTTATTTTAAAATTAAATTTTTGATAAAAGGCAATTGCTTGATGATTGTTTTCATTAACTTCCAAAATAATATTTTTAGCTTTATCAAGTTTAATCATAGCGTTCATTAATTTTGTTGCTAAATGTTGGCGACGGTATTTTGTAACTACCGCTACTTTAATTAAGTCATTAGCATCCAAGCCCTTTAAAACAAAAATGTAAGCTACTACTTTTTGATTTTCTAATAATCCTAATTTAAGGTAATTATTATCATTCAAGATACTTTTTAATTGTTGTAGTGAATATGCTTCTTTTAAAAAAACTTCCTTTTCTAAACTTTCCAATTGAATGAGAAAGTCATTCGTTAAAGTTTGAAGCGAAAACATTTATAATGCATCCTTAATATAGAATGGTTTTAATTCGTTAATATTTTTAACTTCTTCAAAAAAAGGCAAACGATTAATTAAATTATTGAATATATCATTTGCTGTTAAATTGCTTTGTTCACGATTTTTAAGTTCAGGATATTGATGATAGAAATTAACAATATCTGCCTTAAGGATCATTTGGGGTTCTACCACAACTTTATCTTTTACATAAACAGCAATATAAGATTTATTGCCTCGAGCATCAATTAAACTAATACAATTTGGGGTTGCTTGTAATCTCAAACTATCGATTGTGTATAATTTAAAGTCGCCTTTAACGTTAGCTCAGGTTTTTGCAACAACAGATCCAACCCGAGTTCCTGTAAAACTCCCTGGGCCCCTATTTAAATAAATGCTTGTAATTTCACTCCTTTTTATCTTTTGTTTTTGTAAGAGAAGATAAATATGTTCAACAACTAAATCCGTTAAATTGTTATTAGTCGCAGCACTGTGAGTTCCAACAATTTCATTATTTCTAATGATGGCCAAATTACAATATTTGGAACAAACGTCAATAAATAAAATATTTTCTTTCATGCTTTACTCCTTGTGTGAATCAATGTATTTGGTGAATTCGGTTGGTAAGGGTGTTTCTATATGAATTTTCTTTTTTAAAATCGGATGAGTAAACTTTAATTCATAAGCGTGTAAATATTGACCATACTTGGTTGTTTTGGTTCGTGTTCCATATAATGGGTCATTAATAACTGGGTGATTAATGTAGCGAAGATGAACTCTGATTTGGTGGGTTCTTCCTGTATGAAGTAAACATTTAATCAAAGCAAATTGATGATAGTTTTTGCATAAGAAAAATTCGGTTGTTGATGGTTTAGCATTTTTGCCTTTACCAACTTGCATGCGTAATTTGTCTTGGAAACTTCGAGCTATCGGTGCTTCCACAATAACATGATCGTTATTAAAATTATCATTCACTAGTGCATAATAAGTTTTTTCAACTTCATGGTTCGCAACCATTGTTTGTAATGAATGCAATGCATTTAAATTTTTGGCAATCATTATTAATCCTGAGGTATCTTTATCTAACCGATGAACGATACCTGGTTGAAGCTCAGGATAATGTTTTTCAAAATGATACATCAAAACGTTAGCAAGTGTGTCTGGTTCATTATATCCGGTTGGGTGAACTAGCATTCCACTTGGTTTGTTAACGATTAGCATTTCATCGTCTTCATATGCAATATTAAGTTTTGCTTTAAAAGGTTTTAACGAAATATTAATTTTGTTTGGATCTTCTGTTATTTTAATCAAAACAAAATCCCCATTTTTAACAATGGAGTTTTTCTTTACTATTTTTTCATTCAAATAAACATTTTCTTGTTCAAATAATAATTGTATTTTAGTTCTCGAAATATCTAATTTTTGTTGAATAAACTTATCAATTCTAATCGGGGTTTCTATTTTAACTTTGATTTCAATTGGTTTATTTATTGGGTTATTTTGCTTCATATTGTTTTGTTTGTCTATCTTTTTCACGTTCTTTAACCCTAATCATTACTGTAATTTCATTAGCTATTTCATTTAATCTTCTATCGAGTGTTTGGATTTCGTCTTCTAATATTTTTATTTCACCTTCAAACATATCAGGGTCTTCATAAGTTGTATTGTTATTTAAACTAATTAACTCCTTGTGAACATCAATTTGTCTAAGTTGAATTTCATATGTTTCGTTGTTAATTTCCTTAAATTTTCTTATAAATTCAGTATGTTCATTCGCATTTTCTAATGAAATATTACTAATTATACTTTCGGCTCGCTCTAGAACAATATCAATCTTCTTTCTTTCGACTTTATTATTTGGCACATGAATTATTTCATCAATTGGACGATGGCCCATTTTCCGCACTCTTCTACTTGAACGTAACTCACGGTCCTCAGCCACTATTAATTCTCTGGTTTTTTCTTCTAACTTAATCTCAGCATTCTCTTTGCCTACAAGCGCCCTTTTAAGTTGGGCCTCTAAATATTTAGTTTTTTCTTCCATTTCTGATGCAGCATTTTTTGCGCGATCAGCTTCCATAAGATCGGCTTGAATTCGAGCTTTTTCCATAGATAATTTTTCACGGTCAATTTCTAACTGTTTAGCTGCAAGTGCTTTGTTAAGTTTAATTTCTAATTTCTTAGCTTCAAGTTTTCCTTTAGCTGCAACTTCTTTATCGTGTTGAATTTCAAGTTGTTTAGCTGCAACTTCTTTGTCGTGTTGAATTTCAAGTTGCTTAGTCGCAAGCGCTTCTTTTGCTGCAACTTCTTTATCATGTTTAATCTCTAATTTTTTAGCTTCAAGTTTTTCTTTGTTAGCAACTTCTTTATCGTGTTGAATTTCAAGTTGTTTAGCTGCAACTTCTTTATCGTGTTTAATCTCTAATTTTTTAGCTTCAAGTTTTTCTTTGTTAGCAACTTCTTTATCGTGTTTGATTTCTAATTTCTTAGCTTCAAGTTTTTCTTTGTTAGCAATTTCTTTAACGTGTTGAATTTCAAGTTTCTTAGTTGCAAGTGCTTCTTTTGCTGCAACTTCTTTATCATGCTTGATCTCTAATTTTTTAGCTTCAAGTTTTTCTTTGGCAGCAATTTCTTTAACGTGTTGAATTTCAAGTTGCTTAGTCGCAAGTGCTTCTTTTGCCGCAACTTCTTTATCGTGTTTAATCTCTAATTTTTTAGCTTCAAGTTTTTCTTTGTTAGCAACTTCTTTATCGTGCTTGATTTTTAATTTCTTCGCTTCTAATTTTTCTTTTGCTGCAACTTCTTTATTGTGTTTAATTTCTAATTTTTTAGCTGCAAGTTTTTCCTTGGCAGCTTCTCTTTTTTCATCAGCAAGTTTTTCAAGTTCTGATTTTTCATAGTTTTCAATTTCTACATTTTTTGAAGCCGCTTCTCTTTCTTGCTTAATTTCCAATTTCTTAGCTGCAAGTTTCTCTTTGGCAGCTTCCTTTTTTTCATCAGCAAGTTTTTCAAGTTCAGATTTTTCATAGTTTTCATAGTTTTCAATTTCTACATTTTTTGAAGCTGCTTCTCTTTTAGCTTTTAATGCTTCAAGTTTTTGAGTTCTAATAGCTGCCAATTTTTTAGTTCTTTCAGCTGCTGTTTCCGGTTTTTCTTCAGATGCTATTTCTGGTTTGTCTTCGGGTGCCGCTTCTGGTTTGTCTTCGGGTGCTATTTCTGGTTTGTCTTCAGAAACTTTAGGAGTTTCTTTTTCACTATCACTCATATCACTAAGTAACTTTTTATCGGCTTCTAATTGTGCACGTCGCGCTTCTAACTTTGCCATTTCAGCAGCCATTTCACCTTGTTCTTTGTCCACTGGTGCTTCTGATGCTTTTTCGCTTTCACGTTTATCAGCTAAAACTGTTTCACTTTCGTGTTGATCCTCTAATTCTTGTTTTTCTTTTAATTCTTTAAGTTTCGCCAAATGTTTTTCACGCGGTGATAATTCATCATCGTTTAAAGTTGCTGCTTGGGCGCGTTCCAATTCTTTAATTTTTGCCAAATGTTTTTCACGCGGTGATAATTCGTCATCCAAAGCTACTGTTTGAGCATGCTCCGACTCTTTAAGCTTTGCTTCTCGCATTTTTCTAGCTTTAATTTCTTCTGCACCGCTAGTCGCAACCGCAGCAACAAACTTATGAGGCGAATAATTATTGTTGGTATTAAAATTAGGTTTACCAACGTTAGGTTCAACATCATATTCTTCGTCTTCGTCTTCTTCGTATTCTTCGTCGTATTCAAGATTTTTATGATCACTAAAAAAGCTATAAATCAATTCCGCAATAAGCGCGACGATTGTTATTGCAATTCCACCAACAACAAAACTATCTGCTCAATTAAAAACAAAAGTTGGCCACTTGAAATAGTCAATTACTTGATTAGTTAAATTTAGAGGTCCATCGGATATATTAATTGTATCAACAACAGAACGGTCGACAACATTCCCTAATCCTCCAAAGAAAATAGCATAAACAGTTAAAATGTATCATCATTCGGTAATAAAGAAACTAACTATCAAAGATATAAACACAGGTATTATTTGAACAACCAATACAATTGTAGGACTGGCGTCATTCAACATACTAAAACCTACACCGCTGTTGGGAACAAACCAAAAACCTCATTCAGGCCCTGCTGAACTTCAATTAAAGTGGGCCTGTTTTACCATTTCGTGTGTCAAACCCTTAACACCAAACTTATCAAAATTTTCAAGAAAATATTCTCTTAAAAAATATCAACCGACTCAAAAAATAACACCTAATAAAATGAAGGTGACGATTTTAGTTATCAAAACCTTACAAGAAAATAGTTCATTAAAATATTCACGCCGTGAATCATTTTCAATTCGATCTCATAAGTTTCCAAGCAATACTTTATCTAAAAAATATGTACTTGTATCTTCGTTAAATTGTTCTGCCATATTACCCTCAAAATTTAGTTTAATATATTATTATAAGTCATATTACTTACTATAATACGTATATGTATATATTATAGTTAAAATATATTAATAATTCAAATATTTGTGTAAAACATTCGTATCATTAATATATTTTTAAAATCATTTTTTGTAGAAATAGATGAAACTATAACTAATCAGTATATTTTTCTGGATGGTCTTTCTTCATTTTAGCAATGAATTTATCCTTGTCCATCGTACCGTATTGCTTCATTAATTGAACACACTCAGCATATTCTTTTTGAGCTCACTTTTCATCTTGAAAACCCTTAATTACAACTTTTTTCTTTTGTAAGTTTTTGTAAGTTTGAAAAAAATCCTTGATCTCAAGTAAAAGATGTTCTGGCACATCACTTAGTTTTTGCATTTGATTATAACGGGGATCACAATCAATCACACCGATTAACTTGGTGTCGGTTTCGCCACCATCAATCATTTCCATTGCCCCAAGAATTCTAGTTGGAACATTAACACCTGGTTGGAATGCTTGATCAGCAATTACTAAAACGTCTAGTTCATCGCCATCTCAATCTAAAGCATCTTTAATAAACCCATAATTTTGGGGGTATCCACTAGCTCCATAAAGAATCCGATCAACGTTTATTGATTTTGTTTTACGATCAAATTCGTATTTAATTTTACTAAACTTTGGAATTTCGATTGTTACATTTAATTTATTACTCATATTTACTACCTTTTTTAAAATTTATAATGAATGTTAACCTTATCCCTGCATTATAAATAATTAAAAATTTGATAAACATTATAATATTCTAACATTTAAAAATTAATTACTTGCAATTATATTGGTATATCAATCCATGATTAAGACATAATTTAAGCCTTCTCCAATATCGGTAGCACTTCCAATTTTTACTTGTCTCGCTAATCTTTTAACTTCTCATGAAATTCTTTTTTTATTAATATTTTGTCATTCG
>JAACJW010000011.1 GCA_021378525.1 Ureaplasma sp. Hg2
TATGGCGCTTCTAAATTAGCTAGTGAATGATTAATTAAAAGTGCGATTGAAGCTTATGGGATTAATGCAATCATCCTTCGTTATTTTAATGTAGCTGGCGCTAGTGACTCAGGACTTTATGGTTCGCGAGTTAGTAACCCGACATTATTAATCCCAGTTATTAATAAATCATTGATCGAGAAATTCCAAATGAAAGTTTTCGGAACTGACTATAAAACAACGCGTGATGGTTCTTGTTTACGAGACTTCATTCATATTGCTGATTTAGCAAAAGCACATATTTTAGCTTTAGATTGAATGCTTAAAAATAATAAATCAAATGATTTTAATTTAGGCACTAATAGTGGCTACACTGTTTTAGAAGTAATTAATGAGGCGTCTAAGGTTATCAACAAAAAAGTTGATTTCATTGAAGCACCCCGCCGTGCAGGGGACCCTGACCGTCTAATTACTAAAAACGATAAAGCAAACAAAACATTGCAATGAAAACCAACCCACACACTTGCTGACATGATCAAATCAGATTATGACTTTAGAATTAAATTATATAAATAAGAGGGTTATTCATGGCAAAAAAAGCTTACAAAATCGAAGAACAAATTAGTCGTTTAAAAGAAAAAGGACTGATAGTTGATGATAAATGTTGTCAATATTTATTGTATAACACATATTATTTTTTAATCAACGGATACCGTGCGCCATTCATTGACGAATATAAAAACTTTCTTCTAGGGAGTTCAATCGAAGATCTTAAAAATATGATGTCCTTTGACAATGAATTAAGAAATTTAATGTTACAAGTAACGTTATTACTTGAACATCGGATCAAAGCTGTTTTTGCCCATTTCTATTCAATCGATATTGGCATGTATAAATATTTATTAATGGAAGGTTATGACAAGAACAACGCAGCCAACGTTTATAAGAATGATGTTGTTAGTCAGACAAAACACTGACCGTCATTAGATGTTGATAAATATTTTATTAAAAAAGTTGGTGATATTGTTAAGTTAAATGGCAAAATAATAAACAAGCATATTCTAGATCACTATGACTCGGTCTTATCTCATCATATGGAAAAGCACGGCCACATCCCATTGTTTATAACTATCAATCAGATTTCATTAAACCTCTTTAGTGAAATGTTTCAATGAACCGATGAAAAGACTCAAAACAATATTTCAAAACAGTTTGCTTGTAGTACGAAACACTTTATTAACCTAATCGAATTAACTAGGAAAGTTCGTAATAAAGCAGCTCACTTTGAACGATTATATACTTTTAAAGGATTCGGCACAGAACCTAACAAGGAATATAAAATAATTCCATATTTTAAATCTGTTAGCATTTTTTTCACGCGCGATGAATATGAAGATTATGTTGATCAATTATATGATTTGATTAAAAAATATCTAAGTAAATATGATGATGAGACACAGCAAAAAATAAATAAAACATTAGGCTTAGAAGACGAACGAGAAGTATTTAAAAAGAAAGCTGAACTATTTTCACCAGATGAAATCCCGTTCTGTAAAAATTTTAAGACAGGCTGTTAGTCCTTTTTTTACATTAAAAAATTGATAGAGCGTTATGAGAAAAATATTGATGTGATAAACTTTAGATATAGGGGATAACTTATGAAACGAAGAAATTTTTTAAAAATAGGTAGTGTTTTAGGATTAGTTGCAATTGGTTTGACAATTCCATTAGCGATGACAAGTTGTAGTTCAACAGCAACAACTCCAAATGTAGACCAACCCGCACATTCAATTGTTCGCCCAACACCATTATTTATAAATGTACCGAGCGAGATAACTAAAGTAAATTTTAGTGCAGCGAACACAATTAATAAAACCGAATTAATTGGCGAAATTAGATTGCTAAATGTAGCAATGAAAAAGAATCCTTTAATGATGTATGATCTAACGATAGATTTCTCTCAATATGGTTTATATGATTTGAAGGACAACAAATGTTTGCCCAATGAGTTATTTGATTTAGGCAATCAATTGGACGGATTGCATTTTATTGGTCTTAAAACTCATGCCCCTCAAGGCGAGTTAGACTATGTCTTTAATTTAGATGCACGGTTTTCAAAATTTAAAAAACTTAGAACACTAGAAATTTTAGGAACAAAGGATGAAGGCGTCATTCGCTGTCAACCAGAAGCGTTAAATGCGCTTAATTCACTTGTAACACTTAAAATAATGGGCCAATCAATTTATGATGTCGACGGGATTATCACTGCAAAAAGTAGCTCATCTTATTCAATTGAAAATGTGGATATTAAAACCAATGATTCTAGTCAGAATCATGTTCCATCGTTTATTTATAATTTACCAAATTTAGTTGAGCTTTCAATTGGATCTAAAATTACTAAACTAGATGATCGCATTTGTGCTTTTAAATTTTTGTGATTTTTAGATTTATCTAATAATCAAATCACCGTACTTCCTAAAAATAAATTTCAATCGAATTATCTTTCGACAATAAATTTAGCGAATAACAAGATTACTACGCTCCCAGACACAATGCTTAAAAATGGCTCGGTTTATAATTTGAACTTAGCGAACAACAAATTAACGGGGTTAGGGTCAAGCTTTTCAAGCTTATCTAATTTAGGATTATTAAACATTAATAATAATATCTTTAATAAAATTCCTTCCAGTGTACTTAAAATGAATCACTTAACTAGTTTCTCATGTGCCAATAATAATTATTCACTTGAAGCGATTGATAAATCAATTGCTAATTTAACATCTCTTAAAGTGTTAAACCTAGCGGGCAATACTACAGTGGAAGTGATACCTTCAGCAATTAAGGGGATGCAGAATATAACGACACTATCATTACCGGTTGGGGCAGATGTATTTGACGATGGCCAAATGGTCCCAGAATCAATTGATAACGCTAAATTAATTTGACCTGATTTAATAACCTACGATGCATAGATAATAAAATATATCTTTAAAATAGGTATATTTTATTATTTCATTTTCTTTTTGTTATAAAATTAATTGAAACAATTAAATTTAAGGGGATTGAGAATGGCTAAATGTTTATACAAAACTAATTATTTAAGTTTGATGGAATCCGACAAAGGCTTCTTTTATGGTGAACGTAAAGGGATTGATAGTAGTGCAACGCTTTGCTATCAAAAACGTGCGGACGGCTATTATTTTTTAATAAGATATCAACTGCTTCCGATTAGAAGTGAAGCAAATATTTCCAACAAACTTTATGCTTGTTGCATTACCGGCTCAATCGAACCCAATGAAACCTTTGAATCAAATATTATTAAAGAAGTCGCCGAGGAATCAGGCTTCGTCATCAATCAATCGTTGATAGTGGCATCAAATATTTATGTTGCAACAACGCAAATGAATGAGAATGTAAAAACATTTATTGTTGATATTACTAATAGTTCTCAAAAGGAATTCCATGGTGATGGCAGTTATTTTGAAAGCATCAGTGAGAATAGATGATTATCAGCTAAGCAATTAGAAGCAATTATTTATGACAATTCTGAACCTTATTTAGTTAATTTATACATTGCTTACGATTTATTTAAACGAAAAGTTTTAGGGAGATAATTCAAATGAAAATACATGACGCCATTGTTATTAAAGGTGCAAGAGAAAACAACCTTAAAAATATTGACATTGAAATACCAAAGAATAAATTCGTAGTTATTACTGGACTATCGGGTTCGGGTAAATCATCACTAGCGTTTGACACCATCTATGCTGAGGGTCAAAGACGTT
The DNA here is from genome assembly GCA_021378525.1 of Ureaplasma sp. Hg2. Classification (GTDB taxonomy): domain Bacteria; phylum Bacillota_I; class Bacilli_A; order Mycoplasmatales; family Mycoplasmoidaceae; genus JAACJV01. Next base: position 3,765 of record JAACJW010000011.1, read on the forward strand.
ATTTAGAATCACTTTCATCATATGCAAGACAATTTCTTGGCGGCAACGAAAAACCAGAAGTTGATTCGATTGAAGGTTTATCGCCAGCGATTGCGATTGATCAAAAATCAACTTCTCACAACCCACGTTCAACCGTCGGTACAGTGACTGAAATTTATGACTATCTAAGAGTCCTTTTTGCAAGAATTGGGAAACCATATTGTATCAAGGGACATGGTGAAATCAAGACTCAAACTATCAAACAAATCCTTGATAGTATTTTAGAATTAGAAGATGGTGCAAAAGTTCAAATCTTAGCACCGATCGCTTCGAACGCAAAAGGAACTTTTAAGAACGATTTTATCAATCTTAAAAAAGAAGGTTTTTTAAGAGTTAGAGTGGACGGTGCCACTTTAAGTTTGGATGATGAAATCAATCTTGAAAAAAACAAGAAACATAAAATTGAAATTGTAATTGACCGAATCGTTTTACACCGCGACCAACAGACTCGCTCACGATTATATGATGCGATTGAAGTGACTTTAAAACAATCGAAAGGTTCAGTCATCATTTTGCACGAGGATGAGGAATTATTATTTAATGAAAATTATTCATGTAATGAATGTGGTTTTGCAATTCCAGAATTGGAACCACGCTTATTTTCATTTAATTCACCCATCGGAGCTTGTAGTCAATGTAAGGGCTTAGGTTTTACCTTTGAACCAGACGAGGATCGAATGACACCCAATAAAAGTTTATCAATTAATCAAGGCGGGATTGACTATTTTAAAAACACAGTTAACACAACATCGATTGATTGACAACGCTTCAACAATATCATTAAGCATTACGGTATCGATCCAAAAGCACCAATTAAAAATCTAACCAAAGAAGATATGCGCCATTTATTGTACGGATCTGAAGAACCAATTCATATTACAATTGTATCTAGTAGCGGTAGTAAAATGGAAAAATATGAATACGTTGAAGGTATTTTAGCATTAGTTAAACGTCGCCATTTTGAAACTTCTTCAGCAATGGCGCGAGAACATTATTCAAAATACATGGCAGAAAAAACATGTGTTTTATGTCATGGTAAAAAATTATCACAAGAAGCTTTGTGTGTTCTTGTTGGAACAAAAAATATCATTGAAATAACCGAGATGGTTGTGACTGACACGATTGATTATTTTCTAAAAGTTAAACTAACTGACAATCAAACATTTATTGCTAAGCAAGTTTTAAAGGAAATTATTGATCGATTAACTTTTCTAAAAAATGTTGGTTTAGATTATTTGTCATTATCACGAACGGCATCAACATTATCTGGTGGCGAAGCGCAACGGATTAGATTGGCAACACAAATTGGGAGTCATTTAACTGGCGTTTTATATGTCCTAGATGAACCTTCAATCGGGCTGCATCAAAAAGATAACGCAAAATTAATTGAGACTTTAAAAGCAATGCGTGATTTAGGTAACACCTTAATAATTGTTGAACACGATGAAGAAACGATGATGCAGGCAGATTGTCTAATTGATATTGGTCCAAGAGCAGGAATCGAAGGTGGACATGTTGTTGCGATGGGAACGCCGCAAGAAGTTATGGCTAATAAGGATTCAATTACTGGGCAATATTTATCAGGTACTAAATGAATTCCCGTTCCCAAAACACGGCGTGGAGGGAACGGTAGAAAGCTTATTTTAAAAGGGGCGAGTGGCAATAATTTAAAGAAAGTAAATATTACTATTCCTTTAAATAAATTTATTGTTGTGACTGGGGTTTCGGGTTCAGGTAAATCAACCCTAATATTAGAAACATTAGTTAAAGGAATAGAAAGAAATAATTTTGATCCTTTTGTTAAACCATTACCTTTCCGTGACCTAATTGGATGTAACCATATTGATAAGATCGTTAAGGTTTCACAAAACCCAATTGGGCGAACACCGCGGAGTAATCCAGCGACATACGTTGGAGTATTTGATGATATTAGAACTGTTTTTGCAACGGTTCCAGAAGCAAAAGAACGTGGTTATCAAAAGAGTCGTTTCTCATTCAATATTCCTGGTGGACGTTGTGATCGTTGTCGTGGTGACGGAACAATTCGCATCGGAATGCATTTCTTGCCAGACGTTTATATTAAATGTGAAGAATGTAACGGCCATAAATATAATGAGGAAACTTTAACAATTAAATTTAAAGGTAAATCAATTTATGACATTCTTGAAATGCCAATTGATGAAGCGGTTGATTTTTTTAGAAACATTCCAGCCATTCATCATAAGTTACAATTAATGGTTGATGTCGGTTTAGGATATTTAAAACTTGGCGCCTCATCAACAACTCTTTCAGGCGGCGAAGCACAACGAATTAAATTAGCTAAATTCCTACAGCGAAGAGCAACTGGTAAAACGTTATTCGTTCTTGATGAACCAACAACCGGTTTACACACCGATGATATTGCCCGACTTATTGATGTTTTAAATCGAATCGTTAATAAGGGTGACACTGTATTAGTGATCGAACATAACCTTGATTTAATTAAGGTTGCCGATTATGTTATCGATTTAGGACCTGAGGGCGGTAATAATGGTGGCGAGGTGATTGCAACCGGAACACCTGAACAATTGTTATCGCACGACCACATATCTTATACTGCCCAATATCTAAAGAAAGTATTATACAAAGGATAAACCATGAAAATTTTTGACTATGAGGATATTCAATTAATCCCATCAAGATGTATTGTAAAATCAAGGAAAGAATGTGACACTTCTGTTAAATTGGGAGGATTTACATTTAAAATCCCGGTTGTTCCAGCGAATATGAAAACTGTTATAGATGAAAAATTAGCGATATGATTAGCTGAGAATGGTTATTTTTATGTTATGCATCGTTTTGATACTGATAATCTTAAGTTTACCAAAATGATGCATGATAAAAAGTTATTCGCATCAATCGCTGTTGGGATTAAACAACAGGACTACGATTTGTTAGAAGAAATGCATAAACAAAAAATATTTCCTGAATTTGTTACAATAGATATCGCTCACGGACATTCTTTGAGCGTTAAGGCGATGATTGAAGCAATTAGAAGGTATTTACCCAAAACTTTTATTATTGCGGGTAATATCGCTACCCCTGAAGCTATTAAGGATTTAGAAAAATGAGGGGCAGACGCAACCAAAGTTGGGATTGGACCTGGGAAGGTATGTATTACCAAACTTAAAACCGGTTATGGAACCGGTGGTTGACAATTAGCGGCCCTTAAATGATGCTCACAAGCTTCCACTAAACCAATTATCGCTGATGGCGGACTTCGCTATAATGGCGATATTGCTAAATCAATTCGTTTTGGCGCCACCATGGCAATGGTCGGAAGCATGTTGGCTGGCCACGAGGAATCACCGGGGGCAACCATTAAAAAAGATAATAAACTATATAAAGAATATTACGGTAGTGCATCAGAATTTAATAAAGGATCTAACGATAATATCGAAGGTAAAAAGATTTTAATTCCCCATAAGGGAAAAATCATCAATACACTTAATGAAATGCAACAAGATTTGCAATCTTCGATTTCATATGCTGGCGGCAAAACAATCGAAGCAATAAAAACTTCAGATTACGTGATTGTAAAAAATTCGATTCTTGAGAGATAAGATTAATAATTATAAAATAAGAACATTAAAAAAACACTTTAGCTTTTATTGCTAAAGTGTTTTAATTGTATTGTTTCTAATCATCTAAAATTGATTCATCAAAACTATTCATGATTTCTTCTAGTTCCTCATCAACGTTCTTTTCACTAACGGGTTCTTCGTTTTTTATTATTTTAGTATCGTTAGCCTTCGCTTGTTGTTCATTGTATTCGACTTGATGCTTTGTCAAGGTTCAATCGTGACCGCGAGCATATAATAATTCTGGATCATTAATCAAGTGATTGGATTCGTTAATTTTCAATTTTTCTTTTTTCGAAAACTTTGATGGTTTAGAAGAACGTGTTGTTAAAGCTTTAATATCGTCATCATTTAATGATTCGATTTTAATGGCGCCATTTTCTGATGCTTCTAAATCATTAATAAAAGTTCCATTCGCAGTAACGCCAGCTACTTTTGAACTTTTTAATTTTACTGTGGGTTCAAAATAAACGGTGGGATCAATCGATGAAATTATATGTTCATTTTCATAATCAGCTATTTTCTTAAGTCGATTTGCGTGACGTCCGCCCAAAAATTTATTTGTCAAAAAGATGGTTATCATTTCGATTATTTCTTCAACATCAAACATTCTGGCACCAAAAGCAATAACATTAGCGTTGTTATGTTGTTTTGCTAATTCTGCGGTTTCTTTATTATATAACAGGGCAGCACGAATACCATGGACCTTGTTAGCAGCAATGCTAATGCCAATGCCGGTCCCACAAATTATAATTCCTAATGATTTATCATCACTAGCAACTCGTTCAGCAACTTTTATTCCATAATCAGGATAATCGACACTATCAAAGCTATCGGTTCCTAAATTAACCATTTGATAACCTTCTTTAGTAAAGTGGTTAATAATTTCTTGTTTGAATTCCGGTGAAGAATGATCTCCTCCGATATATATTTTTTTAGTCATTTTGCTTTTTTATCTGATTGAGAGTAAAGAATTTTTCAATCTCATCAATGTTATCTCCTTTACGTAATATCTTTCAATTGTCTATGTCTATAATTGTAGAGGCTTTTTCTGTTTTTTGTTTCCCTTTTACAATAATTAAATCTCAAATGTATTCTGAAAACTTTGTAACTGCATCCTCATCACTTAAAATTGGAGGTTCGCCAGAAATGTTTGCGCTACTTGAAAACAGCGGTCCAGTCCGAGATATTATTTTTAATAAAGGGATTGAATCGGGCATACGGAATGATTTGCCGTGCATGACAATTGTTGTTGCCCCTGGCCAAAACTTATATAAAAATTTTTCTTGCAACGGGCTTAAATTATTCAAAAGGTCGTGATTGCAAACGAACAAAATAAGTTTTTTACTACGCACTCTTTTTTTGATGTGGTATATTAATTTTTCATCCATGCCAACAATTCCCATCACGGTATCAGTTGGAACAATAGCACACTTATTATTTTTTAATTCAAAAATAATTGCTTCCATTTCTTTTAAATCATAAATTCGCATATAAGGCTCCTATAACAAATTATCGATAATACACACTCGATCGTTACTATCGTAATCTTTTATAAAACGGACATGGCCCTTTTTAATGTACTTATCGATTAATTTTTGGATCGCTGCTTTTTGGTCAAAGCCAATTTCAAGGGCAATCATAAATTTTGGATTACATATTTGTTCATATGTTGAAAATAGTTTTTCATAGAAGAATAAACCATGGTCGGGTGCAAATAATGCTGCATGAGGTTCATAGTCATAAACCGATTTAGGTAGCTTTGCTGCTTTGTCAATATATGGCGGATTACATACGATAACATCGAATTTTAATTCCTTTTTTATTATAGTATCAATAAAATCACCGTGTCTAATATCAACTTTAGCATTTAATTTAATTGCATTTTCCTTGCTAGTTTGCATTGCTTCTAAATCAATATCGGTTAAAGTAACTTCACTAGTCGGCACTTTTTTCTTAATTGTAATACCAATTACACCGCTACCACTACATAAATCAAGAATCTTTTTTTTAGGTAAATCTTCAATTGTGTTAATTACATTTTCAACTAATAATTCAGTTTCTTTACGAGGTGAAAAAACATTATCATTAATAATGAATTCATATCCATAAAAATTAGTTTTGTGAATAATGTAAGCTAGCGGTTTTTGATTAACTAAATAATCATTCAAAGCAGCAAAGTATTCTTCTTCGTTTAAAGTGTTTAAACTAGCGCAACTAATGAAATCTAGTTTGTTTTTAATCAATGGATTGAAATTATATAATAATTTGTAAGCGACTTCAACATCATCGTGTTGCTTCTTTAAAAGCTCAGACGCTTTGTTAATTAATGTTTTGTTATCCATTATAATGCCAACCCACTCATTAATGTAGTTTGTTCATCGGTAATTAAAGCGTCGATGATTTCGTCTAACTTACCTAACATGATTTGGTCGAGTTTATTTAAACTTAAACCGATTCGATGATCAGTCACTCGGTTTTGAGAATAATTATAAGTTCTAATTTTTTCAGAGCGATCACCACGACCGACTTGCCCTTTTCTTAAATCAGATAGTTCATCATGACGTTCGGCAGTTGCTTTATCCCAAAGCTTAGCCCGTAACATTCGCATTGCCGTTTCTCTATTTTGAATTTGACTTTTACCATCTTGACAAGCAGCGACAACGCCGGTTGGTAAGTGAGTAATTCGAACTGCAGATTCAGTTCGGTTAACGTGTTGGCCACCAGCGCCGCCGGCACGGAAGGTATCGACTCTTAAATCACCAGGATTAATTTTAACATCGATTTCATCTTGTTCGGGCAAGACAGCAACAGTAATTGTTGAGGTATGAACACGCCCTTTAGATTCAGTTAAAGGAACGCGTTGAACACGGTGGACACCTGATTCAAATTTCATTTTACTATATACTTCATCGCCACTAACACTAAAACTAATGAAATCATATCCATGAGCTTGTGATTGGATTTCTAGAATGGTAATTTTTCAGTTTTGATTTTCTGCATATTGCTTATAAGCATCAAAAATATTCCCGACAAAAATGCTTGCTTCATCGCCACCTGCAGCTGGACGCATTTCGATAATAACGTTCTTATCATCGTTTGGATCAACCGGAAGAAGGAGAATTTTTAATGCCGCTTCTAGAGCTGGGATATTGCGTTTTGATTCTTCAAGTTCAGCTTGTGCTAAAGAAATTAACTCTTTATCATTTTCGGTTTTAATAATTTCTTCAGCATCAATTCCTGCTTCGATAAATTGTTTATAAAGCTTATATTTATCCACTATTTTAGAAGTGTGTTTTAATTGACGATTAAGGTTTTTCATTTCCTCAATATCACTACCGACAGTTTCTAATTTTTTACTTAAAACAAGTGAATTTTTATAGACTCGAATTAAAGCTTCATATAATTTTTTGTTGTATTCCATGTTGTATGATTTCCTAACTTTAAAATAAAAGACGTTAGTAGAAACTAACGTCAAGATGTATTAATAATGTAATAATTTATTTAAAAACACTCTTGAAAACAAGAGTCTAATTTATAAGGTTTCTAAACCTTTCTTTCCGTCTATTTTACGAACTTTAGCTTTCTTTTCTACTTTTGTAGTCATAGTAGTTTTTCCTGCGTCAAACTTAGAAGATAGTTTTTCACTACGTCCTTTAAGTTTTCCACCAACTGTTTTACCAATGTAGAAAGGGTGACATTTAGCACAAATATCTAATGTAACTTTCTCATTTTTTAATGTAGTTGTAATTGAATATTTAGCTCCACATGAAGCGCAAACGAATTTGCTATCATGAGTTTCTGGATGGATATTTTTCATACTTTCATCTCCTATAAATTATTGCATTAAGCATATTTATTATATACATTTTAATGTGAATGTCAATTTTTATTGTAAACAAAGGTTAAATTTTTTATATTTTAACGTTAATTTTTACTGCTATTTAGATTGACATACGGCGGTTGATAAAGCTCACCAACTAGATTTTTCTTATCTAATTCTAAAATACCTACGGTATTATTATCTGATTTAATCATCAATTCCTTGGCGCTACATAACATTCCAAATGATTTTTGATTCATTAATTTTCCTGGTTTGATCAGCATTCCATTGGGCATCATTGCGCCGACTGGAGCAACAACAACATTAATGTTGTTTCGCACATTCTTTGCGCCGCAAACAATTTGCAGCACTTTATTTTTAATGTCGACTTCACATAAATGTAAGTGAGTATTTGGAATAACCTCACAAGACTTTACAGTTCCAACAACAAAATGTTTACCATTGTCAATTGCTGGTATTTTTAGTTTAGTGCACCCTTCAATATAAGCAATAATATTTTTAGATGGATATAGCAAACCACTAGGTATTTCTAATTGTTTACTAACGTTGAACAAGTTCATTCCTGTTAGCTCATCACCGTTATAGAATAGCACTCCATCTTTAATAGTTTTTCGTGATGTAGCTATTTTATCGTTAAGTTTGATAACTAATGTGTCTTTTAGTGTTGTTTTGTTATAAAACATATGCATTTAACTCACACTCCTTTGAATAATGATAATATTATAATATAATTAGTAAATATATTCGAATTAGTATGGAATAAATTTATAAAGGAGGGCATATGAAAAAGGTCGCAATTATTACCGACACTTCTGGTTATTCAAAACCAAAAGTACTTGAAGGTCTCTATATTAACCCGATTGGGGTTATTGTCGAAACTCCAAATGAAACACATATTTATAATGACACAATAGATATTCAACGAAATGAAATCTTGAATTATTTAAAAGAGGGTGCGAGCGTTACCACTAGTCAACCGCGAATCGGTGAGATTATAGAACGAACTGAGCAAATATTAGAAGAATACGACGCGGTTGTTTTTATTGTAATTTCTAAAAAATTATCAGGCTCATATTATTCTTTAAAATTAGTGCAAGATGAATTCGGGCCCAAACGTGTTCATATCATTGATACGATGGAAGTTGGACCAACAATTATTTGAATGATTGAAGACGTTCGAAAAATGTTGAATGAAGGAAGAACTTTTAAAGAAATAGATCAATATATTAATGACTTCAAAAAAAGATGTTTCTCTACGGTAATTGTTAAAAACGCCAAGCATTTAGTTAAGGGCGGACGTTTAAGTGGCTTAAAAGGAATGCTAGTGAATGCTTTAAAAATTAAGCTAATAATTAAAGTTGAAAAAGGTAAATTAGAATACTTTTCAAAGGATAATACGATGGCTGGCGCCGCCTTAAAATCATTGGTTTTAATAAACGAAAAGAATCAATTTAAAAAAAATAAAATAAAACGAATTGCTATCTCCTCTGATCTTAGTAATAAGGAAGAGTATGATTTATGCTTGGATAACATTAAAGAATTTTGCGGTGATGATATTGAAATTTCTAATATCCCACTACCAGGTTGTATTATTAGCCACGTTGGCGGCGATACTTTTGCAATTACGATTGAAGCGAATAAGTAAATATTAACTTGTTTTATTTTGGTAAATAAATGAGTTTAAAACTATTTTAGATCATAATTTTAAACTAAAATTAATTCTGAAGATAAAACACTATATTTCTAATCTAAATTAATGCTTTAGATTTAGGTATCCTCTATAATTAAATTATAGATAAATAAAAATTAATTTATTTTTTGATAGATTTAGAAGATTAGAGGTGATATTATGGCTTTTTGAAACAAAAAGAAAAAAGATGCAGACAAGGTTAAAGTTGAAGCAGTCGTAGCTGAACAATCAGCTCCGGCAGCTGACAAACCAGCTATGGCAAAAGATTAAAACTATAAGATAACAAAAAAACCCGCAAATGCGAGTTTTTTTGTTGTAGTCAATTGAATTGTTAAGTAAGGAGTTGTATCTAACATTTTTGTGTTTATTTTTGATTGATTAGTATGATTCAAATTATAATAGCACCCGTTACATTATGTATTATAAGGGTGCGAGAGTTATTAAATAGTTTAGATAGCAATCAACTACAAAATTGTTAACCTTTCGACTAACACTATTATTATAATGCTCGCTTTATAATGCACAAGTGTTTTGCTTAGTTCCAAATATAAGATGTTGCTCTGTTTTCATACTATATTTTGATTTTTCATGATGTTATAAAATTATTGAATTAAATTTTATAAATTAGCAACTATCCATTTAATTCATTCCTTCTAATATATTTATTGTTATAATTATTATTACTAATTATTATCCTTAGAGATAATAGATTATTTTTATAAATCAATATAATTTAAGGAGTTTCCATGAATTCAGCTAATATTCTAGTTTTGGTAATAGCTATTGCTTTATTGCTAATTTCTTTTCTTGTAAAATATGCGACATACACAGGACAAATTAAATTAGAACGATATAATGTTGCGGCGATGATTGTATTTGTTGGTGCGGCATTTTTAGCTTTTTATATCGGGTTAAGATGGGTCCCGGCAATTGAGAACGCGATCAATCACAAGTATTCTAAACAAGATAACCCAATGCAATATAATGTAACTCTAAGTTGATCGTTTCTTTTGGATTTTTGTCCGATGATTAGTGTGGTCATTAGTTTATCTATGTGCACTAAAATGGGCCGAAAATTTCTTGGTCACATTTCCCCCTTAGTTTTTTATGCTGGCGCCATGGTCATTTTTGGATCAAAAATAGTAGATAGTAAAGCAACGCTTTCCTTCGGCTATTTGATTCTTGGAAATCAAGAACCAGGGATACCATACAATACAATTACAGTCGGAATGCATTTATATATTCTAACCGTTGGTTTTAATGCTTTGCTATATAAAGATAAATTAAATCGCTATGACGCTTTAATAATAGCAATTTTTGTTGGATTATTTTTATCATATGTAGCTATTTTAATGACAATATTTGACGTTACTTCTTACACATCAGGTTTAAACCAATGGGATTTTATTGGTAGCGAGCAAAACTATGTTCCGGCATTTAATTTCTTCTATAAATTATTTAAAGGAGTACCAATATGAGCATTGCCAATTCTTACCTATTTATTCCATTTAATAGTAACTCTAATTTTTAGTTATATTAAAGTATGATCGTGCTATATGTGGCCAAGTAAAACCACATTAGATTATTCGTTTTTTGAATTAACATACCTTTTATCCTTCAAAAAATTCAATAGAACTAGGTTGCTAGAAATTTATAATGAAAAATATCGAAGATATAAATAGTGGCCATTGTAAAGTCATTGAATTTTTTGCAGTGAACGGCTTATAAGCCGTTTCGCATAGACATAATATAGAAAATATAATCAGCTAATTTAGCTGATTATATTTTCTATATTATGTCTTTTACTTATTTTCTTTTTCTTTTTGTATTCCACTTACAGTTTCGGTAAATATTTCAGTGAAATCTTTTTGAACTATAACTTTTTTAGGAATTGGTTTTTTGTCCTTGTACGGATTTGAATGCTTATGAGCTTCTTCAATTAATTCATCGCCGACTATTTCTTCGATCGCTTCTTCGACCAATTCTTCTTCAATTAACTCTTCAATCGTTTCCTCAACCAGTTCCTCTTCCACCATGTCTTCTACAACTTCTTCAAGAATATTATTAATTTCATCTTGTTCAGCCATTAATTCGGCCTTTCGAAGTGATTCGATTTCCTCTTCATGGGTAACATAACATTTATCAACTCACTTTATTCAATCATTAATACAATTTTCGATATTGACAATAGCTTCATCGCCAATTTTATCTAAATTAACTAGTCATTTATCATGATGTTTTAAATATCTTTTTAGAATTCTATTAATGGTATCTAATGACTTGTTTCTAAAATGCTTGGGCTCTCTTCTAACAGCATTTATGATTCTATTAATAGCTCTTGCCGTTTCGATTTCACGATGATAATGTTTAGTTTTTGCACTTTTAACTTTGATTCATTTTTGAAGTTTAGTACCTAAAGTGTGATTGATTTCAGATTTATTTATTGCCATGATTATTGATCTCCCTAATAAAACTTATATAAGTTAATTATAGCATTGATACATAATTAGTATGTCAAACAACCCCTCATTACTTTTATTGTTTATATTTTAAATGAAGATATATTTAAAATTGTTGAAACCTTTTTAAAATTTCCTTAAATAAAAAGTACATAAATGAGTTTTTGTAGGACAATTAATATTATATTACATAATAAAAAAGAGGTATTTATGAAATTTAAGAAAAATTTTTATTGAGGTGCAGCAACTTCCGCTGAACAAAGCGAGGGGCACGGGACAACCAAGAAAGGGCAAACTTACTGAGACCTTTTCTATCAACACGAACCCAATCGGTTTTATGATAATGTTGGTCCTAATATCACTAATGATAAAATGACATATTATAAAAAAGATTTAAAAGCTTTTAAAGACATTGGGTTCAATTCTTTAAGGGATAGTTTTAGTTGAGCAAGATTATTTCCTGATGGGGAAAATGTGAATCAAGAAGCTGTTAAATATTATCACAACTTTCTAAGGGAGGCAAAATCTTTAGGCATCACCATGTTTATGTGTTTGAGTCACTTTGATTGACCAGCATGAATTATTGAAAAAGGTGGTTTAGAGGATAAGTTTTGAGTAACTAAATATCTTAAATACGCTCAGTTTGTTTTTGAAGAATATAAGGATGAAGTAGCCTTCTTTAGCACTTTCAACGAACCGATTGTATGTGTGACATGTAGCTACTTAAATAAATATCATTGACCATGTGAGGTCGATAGTAAGAAAGCGGTTCAAGTAGGCTATAACATGACGCTAGCACATGCATTAGCGGTTAATTACTTTCAGTCTAACATCGCAGCCGTTTCAAAAGCGAAAATTGGTGTGATTGTTAATATTACGCCAGCGATTGTAAAAGACGGTATTACTGGGACAAAAGCTGACGAAGCAGCGGCTAAACTTTTTGATGTTCTTCATAATTATGCTATTCTAGATGGAATGGCATTAGGTGAATTTCCTGATGAGCTAATTCATTTGCTAAGACAGAAAAATTTACTGCCGGAATTCACATTAGACGAAATGGCTATTATTAATGCCGTTAAAATAGATTACTTAGGATTAAATTTTTACGCCCCACAAAGAGTAGTGGCTCCAACCAAGCAGGAATTGGCTGACAATAAAGATAATATATTGGCTCAGGCAGCAACGCCTTATCATTATGATAAAGCGCGTTATAACGTGTTTCGAGGATGAGAAATACGTCCCGAAACATTATTTGATATCGCTAAAATAATAAAAACAAGATATAACAATATTCCTTTTTACATCTCTGAAAATGGAATGGGTGTATCTGGTGAAGAAAAATTTAGAAATAAAGAAGGTTATATCGAGGATGATTATCGAATTGCTTTCATCCAAGAACATCTTGTACAAGTACATAAGGCGATTGAAGAACTGAATGTTGATTGCTTTGGATACCATTTATGAACTCCTATTGATTGTTGGTCATGACTAAATGCGTATAAAAATCGTTATGGATTTATTGAATTAGACTTGAAAAATCAAAAGCGAATAATTAAAAAATCAGGTTATTGATTTAAAGAAATGACTACAACCAATGAAATAAAAACACCCTTCAAAAAGATTGAAGAGTGTATAGATTTAAAAGATGTATAAATAATATTTACTTTATTATAAATTCTAGAAATTCATGGCCTTTAATAGTTGCTTTGTATTCTTTAATAGCTTTATTTTTAAGTTCTACATTAGTAAAAAAATTGATTTGAATATCTTGTTTTTCTGATAACGGATTTAAAAGGCGAAGTATTTTTTCGTGATCTAAATTACGATATAATGCCGACTGTATCAAACTACCTTTTTGAATATCATATATTTTTTTAATTGTTGAATCACATTCGAACCCTTTTGTATTAATGTTGGCCAAACTAGAAGGCGCGTAATTAATTTTACTAGAACTATATATTTGATTTATGTATTTAAATTTTTCATGATTTACTAGAGTTTTTTTAATATCTAAATTAGCATTATTAACAACAAAATTATATGATATTTTAGATAATTGTTTGTGCGAATCTGGAGTGGTTATAGTTTTGTGATCAATATATTTTAAATCGGTTGCTCGTGATAATAAATTATTACGTTTTAAATATTTATGAGTTCTAAATAATGTGGCATCGATTTGATTTGCTGAAGTAAATATATATTCACGACAAATATCACTATAAAGACTGTAAAACTTTTTATCCTCATTGATATAAATTGAATTTTCAAAAACATTATAATTACTATCGACTTCAAGTAAATTAATGGCCTTTCAATCCAATAACTCTCTAATGTTTTCCTTCTTTACATAACCCATTTGTTGGTTAACGTAATGGTTTTTACTATCAAAAGGTACTTTAAAAGTAATTGCTGCGTGGATATCTTCTGGTATTCGATCGAAGGTTACATTTATAAATTTATCATCATCATGAACAATAACTTTGATGTTAAATTTCATTTCATAATCGCAAATTTTATTTAGTCAATTATTTAAATGACTAGGGACATGAAGACTATATGCGTAATCATGACAAGCGAATCCATTGTTACCTGAGGTAGTTTGGCTTAATAGCTTGGCATTTTTAAGTGATAATAAAAACTCATCATTTGCTTCAGGCGCGTGGTTGAAGGCGTCACCGCTTTCAGCGCAAAACTTCAAATCAAATATATCAAGATAATTAGTTTGCTTAATTTCTGGTTTACGATTCTTGTTCGCGGTATATTTAATTTTTAATGGCAGTACACTAAAAGGAGCTAATTCATGAACTTTTAGAAGAATGGTTTTAGCATATAAAGGTTGCTGTGGTTTTTCTACCAAATCATTAGTAGTGGTAATTTGCTTAATACCATTACTAATTTTTTCACTTTTAAGTGTAATAAAATCAAGTGATTTATTACCGTCTAAAATTTCAAAATCTGACTTATAACCAATAATTTTACCTTTGAAATAGAAATCATTTTTATAAGGAGTAAGATTGAATAAAATAATATCGTCAAGAAATTTACTTGTGACAACCTTTTTAACGAGGTCAATCATCGCAGAGGCTAGACCGTCGGCTTCAATCAGCCTATTTTTAATGTCTCTATTAACATTATCAGGGTTTGCTCCCGAATATGCGTGCTGACCTTCTGAGGCTAATAACTTAGTTCACACTTTGTTAATAGAAATTTCAGGGTAAACAAAATTTTGTTTAGTTAAAATATATAATGGTTCGACAACATGTGTCATTTTAGAATCCAAGTTTGAGATAAGTTTCTTTATATCCATTCTTGTTGAAGACACAGTCTTATGCACGGCTCCGCCGTACGAAATATCAAAATCCCCTTTATATAAAACAAGGCTATCTTCATCAATCTCTTTTTCGACCGCCTTAATAAATTCTTCTAATGTTGATAAAATATATTTATTTTCAGAATCAATATTATTTAGTTTAGCGACAACTTCAACTAAATTTACATTAAATGGAGTTATGTCGCCACCAACTAATAATGGGACGTGTTTATACTTGCCAGCAGATTGATATTTAATAATACGTTTAATTCGGTTTTCATAAATTTGTTCAAAATCTTTATTATTATCTAAATAACCGCAACCTTTATATCCGGTTATTAGGTTATACACTAGGACATTATTGTCTGGGGTACCTCATCTAAAAATTGGCTCTCTTCGACTTTTGTTATAATCCACACCACGGTAAATTATTGCTCATTTAAGGTTAAGGTGGTTGTATAAGGTTGCGATTGAACCGTTAGCCCCAAAAGCGTTTGGAGTATAAGCATACGGCATCGGCTTTCCATAATTATTTGCAATTTTTTGCCCATATTTAAGGTTACGGATTAATGATTCTCGCGTTGTTAAACGAAGATCAGGTTGATTATATCAAGGACCGATTTGAAAGTTATATCTAGATACTAGATCCTTTAGAATAGAAATGTATTTCTTATCCAAATGTCAATCATCAAACATACATACTTGACCGCCCATTAAGAATGGGACATAATATGTTTTTATTTCAATAGCTAAATTATTAAACATTTGCTCAAATAAAACATTGGTTTGGGCAAATGTATAATTTCACTCCTGATCTCAGTGGGTATGATGGATGACATGGATTACATGATGATTGTTAGTAGACATAAAAACTCCTTATTAATTTATTATAAGTCTTTCATAAAAAAAGAATGAGATTGGTGGTTAACTTTTGTTATTAACCGATTAAAACTATGGTCTTCTTATTTAAAACTAATGTTTTAAGTTTTTTTGTTTTTGAACTAAAATTTCGCCTCATGTACCAAATATAGTGGCTAAAATGATAAACATTAACACCGTTGTCTTAACGATATTTCCTATTAAATTTTGGTGCATTTCATGATATAAACCAGCGTTATTTACGAAAATCCCATCACTATTTTTTATTAAATTAGTAGCTGTTTCACTTTGATAAAAAGAGCTATTAGAATTATAGAAAAGATCATTGCTAGCCATAATACCTAAATCTACAAATTGTTGAATAACAATAAAAACAACGGATGCACTAATTAGAAATGTAGCGATCACTGCCGTATAAACGAAATGCTTATTTTGTTTTATTTCGGTGTTAAAGTGTTTCTTTCGATTAATTAATCCGCCAAAAATAGCACCAACAATCATTACGAAAATTAATAGACTCGTCCAGTTTAATAATAAGTCGACAAAACTATATAAATTATTTGTTGGATTATTAGAGGTTGAATTATTCATTCCATAGTTATAGTTGTTCAAATTAAGAAAGCCATAAGCTCCAATTAAACTAAAAACAACAACTTGAAAAACGACCGTAATAGCAGTTAGATAAACACCTATTTTAACGCGTTCATCCTTAGATAAGTGAGCGAATCTTTTGGTAAAGACGATATCCTTATCGGCTATTAAATCACTATACACTCGAGGTGTCATCATTGCCGATGTATTCAAGCAGCCTAAGGCACTAACCGCAACAAGAGTGTTGAGGACAGCACTCATTCATCCTGGCATTGCTAAGCCACTCATTGAACCATCAAAGGAGCCAACTAACATAAAGATGGTTAATATTATATAAATGACGGTTAACATTACTAAACCCCAAAACATTGCTTTCGGAGTTTTTTCAGGGTCCTTCATTTTAGTTTGCAGTGATGCACTTTTATAAAATCCATCAAACGCAAAAAAGATTGAAGGGACAGAAGCCATGAAACCAATTCAAGGTGTTAGAGCTAACATCGGTTGTTTATAGATTAAACTATTGGCATGATTTGGATCTAATGGAACCGGGAGAAAGTTGATGGTGTTTGCGCCATTAACGTTACTTGTTACACCATAAATAATAATGATTAAAATTGGAAAGAACTTTAGTATTGTTATTAATATATTAAGGCGGTTACCTCACATACTAGAGATCCCAGTTCAAAAAATAAACCACATGGCAATAGCCAACACAATTAAGGATAGCCCCCACCACGGAAGCTTAAATCCATAAGCGTTTTGAAGCATCATCACAACATAAAAAGGAAGCCCGAAATAAACAATCGGTAGATAACAATAGGCCATAAAATTTTTTGCCATTTTATAAATAAACTCGTTATTCATATTCTTATTTCAATGCAAAATTCCTAAGTCACTATGCTTTGAATTACTGGCAATTTCAATTAGAGCGATACCCATTGAAATAATAGCCACCCCAACGATGACCCAAGATATAATGGACATCAGTAAAGAACCCCAATTATCAGTTAGGACAGTTTCGTTTTTAAAGAAAATTCCGGTTCCGATAGTACCGCCACCAACGATAAATATAGCTGATAGAAAACCTATTTTTTTATTCGTTTTTTTAATTTCGATTTTAGCCATATTTTTACCTTTGATTTACATTATTCTAACACATTGCTTTTTTTGTTTTACAATCGGTGCAAAACGTTTTATATATTTTAATGTTATAGTAAAAAATTAAAAATATGATTTAGGAGTTTGTTAGCATCAAAAAATTTAATAAAATAAACCAAAAATTCACAAAAATGAAACTCATTTAATTTTTGTAGTTTGAAGATTAATAAAAAATATTAAATTCATAGTTCTGTTATTAGGAAAATATTAAGTCTTTTAATAACCGGATCTAAACACTAAAAGATGTATTGTTAATCACTATGTATAGATTTGAGAAATGCCCCAAATCATCTGTTTTATAACGAACTTGTAAAATAACATCACCATCACCATTGATTGCTGTGGATACATTTGTAATTGAAGTTTGGTTGGTGATTGTCGCCCCACTACTTGTTAAGTAGGTTAAATCATCCGCCAATGACTTATTGTCTAACTGGGTAATGAAGTCGTTCTTTGTTGCGCTGATTTTATTAAATGTAAGCGTTGGGGTAGGATATTCTTTTGCAAAGCCTGTTAAGCCACTAATTTCAAAATACATTTTTTTATCAGATCAAGAATTCGCTTTATAAGTACCGATTATTTTATTACTAGTTGCATCATAAGTGATTGACTTAATTAAACTTGTGTCAAATCCATTAAAAGTAACATCGTCATTACTTGTTATGGTTTTGATATCTTGAGTTACATTGCCGGTGAAAAGATTGGCGAACATTATTTTGGTAACTTTTGCTAGACCTTTTTTTGCTGCAATATTGGGTTGACTATATTTGGTTCCAAAATCATTTTTTGGCATATCTAAAATGTTTAAGGCCTTCACTGAACCTGCACTATTAAATTTATATTTTCCAGTTAGTTTATGAGTGGTCGCACTATAAGATAATGAAGTAATATTCTTAATATCGCCACCAGTAAAATTGATATATCCATTAGATTTTAGATCATTAACTAGCTTAGTGATATCACTTGAATTATTTACCATAGTAGCAAATGACGTTTCATCAATTTTAGCAATGTTAGCTCCAACGCTAGTAGTAATTGGAACATTTCTAGTAGCAAATTTAGCACCATTAAAATCAACAATTTTAGTTTTAGCAGCATCTCAGGTATGTTCCTTATATGATAATGATAATTTATGAGTTTTCATATCATAGGAAGCACCTTGAATGGCGCCGTTATCAACGTTAGCAAAAGTTATGTATTTGTCATTAACCAAATCTGTCACCAACGCTTGTACTTTGGTTGCATTATTAATCATGTCATTAAAGCTTTGCTCATCAATGTTAGCGATGCCACTTCCAACTGTAATCGCATTAATGCCGCTTATGTTGTAAGTGTGGCCAATGTTAGTTAAAGTCACAACAACATTAGTGTTGGCGTCCCATGATTTATCCTTGTAAGCAATTGTTAAAGCATTAGTGGGTGCATCGTATGAAACGTTTTGAATTGAATTGATATTACCTTGAATTGTAATATATCCTTTAGTGACTAAAGCGCGAGTTATGCTTTGGGCATCCTTGCCGTTTTTAATGGTATCAGTGATTGCTGTGTTATCTACTTTACTAATATTAACACCTTGAGCAAAGTTGAATTTTCCATAATTAATTCCAAAGTTACTAAAAGTAACAGTCGTTTGTTGGGTTTTAGGATTTCATGAATTAAGCACATAATTAAGCGTCATTGTTTTATTACTCGCATCATATGAAAGGGATTTGATGGAATCTAACGACCCACCACCTAATTTAATATAATTATTTGCATATAAATAGTCGGCAACATAAATAGGGTCATTTTGAGCTTTAAAATAATTAGCAAAATCTTGTGCAACGATATTAGAAACATCGTTTTGACTAACCTTCAACTGTCCATAAACCTTGCCAAATAACCCCTCTAATTTCAACGTTTTAATAGTCGGGATACTATCAGCTTTATTTCACGAATTTGCATAATATTGATATTCTAGAATGCCTGTTGATGCATAAAAGATTGAAAAAATATGGGTTGTGTCTATACTACCAAAATCAATAATTTGACCTTGCTTAAGGAAAGCAATTTTTTGTGTCGCGGTTTTATTATTCAAATTTGAGATAAGTGAAGATTCAGATGTTTGACTTATATTTTTGCCAGGTTTTAATACTATGTTACTATAAAGAATTCCAAATGAAGCTTGAGTTATGGTGAGATCAAGTGGTTGTGTTTTGGTTCCTCAACTACTATCAGCTCATTGAGCTATAAGTTTGTTAGAACTGCTGTCGTAGTTGATTGACTTGATACCATGGAAACCATCGTTCAATTCAGTAAAGTTAATATAATTAAGGGAAATTAGTTTATTTAAAATAGTTGTTATACTTTGCTTACTATTGACTAAATCACCGAATGATTTTTCATCAATATGATTGAGCTTAGAACCCGCTGACATGATAGGTTTTGCTGGATATAATTGTCCAAACCCTTTTATACTAAGATGCTCAATTGCCATATCGACACTAGAAGTTTTGGTATTCGCTTTGTAATGTACATCAAAAGTAATCGCAGTATCACTAGCTCCAACCTTGTTAGAAGTGCCTACATTATCGATTGATATTTTACTAATATCATTATGATTCACATTAAAAGAGATGTTAAAATCATTATTTAAATTTTTTAAACTTAGTGTTGGATCACCTTTAATATATAATGATGAAACGATATGCTTAGATTTATCAAACCCATTTATCGGCTTAATAACAGCTTTGCCAGCAATATAGTTATTATGAGCGTAGCCGCTAATAACGGCTTCTCCTAATAACCCATTTTTAACCTGTAAAGGAACTGACATTTTTTGTTGCTTAGCAAATGTTGTTGGATAATAATTTATATTATTAATCGTTAATTTCCCGCTATCGTTATTTGTTATCATAGTAAGGTTACTTAAATCTAGATAGCTATTTGAATTTAGAACATGAATGTTTAAACTAAAAGCTTGCAACGCACTTTGATCGCTAGGTAAATATTTAAGTTTTTCTGATTTAGTTATAGCACCACTTTTTAGTTCAATGGTTGGAACAATTATTGCCTTGTCAGAATCAACAAAATTATTAATTGTAATTGTTTTTGTTGCAGTCTTTGAAGAATTTCTATTATATGATATTTCAAAAGTAACTCACTTATTAATTGAGTCAGCGGCGTGCGTACTATTTGATACTATTTTAATGGTTTTGATTGATCCGCTATTATCTATCGTGATATATTGATGCTTATAATAGTCGGAATGACCTACCAATAATTTTATGACTTCATTTGGTGATTGCATAATACTTTTAAATTGAGTCATGAAATCTTCATAACTAACTTGGCTATTTGACATCAATTTCATTTTTGGAATATCATATCCAGTTGTTTTGCTAGAGTTTGGCGAAGCACATGATGTGATGGTCAATGGAATAGATATTAAGGTTGCGACTAATGCAAAACCCATAAAAGATTTTTTAATTTTTTTATTCATTTTTTCGTTCCTTACATTATTAGAGAATGTTATAGCTTGTGTTTTTAATTAGGAAAGATTAAACTATCGGATTTGAATCTTGTTAAAGGCGAATTCATATCTAACCAATAAATCGGATGTCGATTTATTTATTGGTACGCGATTTTGGATTTCTTTGATGGAACTCTTTACTTTAAAATGGTACATCATCAATTTCAAGTAAGCATATTCCTAAAAACAATTGCATAATACATATATAAAGATTGTGCAACGCATACTAAAATATATAACTATTTTCCTTATTTGTCTACATATACGCGTAATTACGGATAATTAGAATGTTAATATTAGATGCTCAATGCCTTGTAGAAAGTTTATTCTTTAATGCATTTAAGGGAACGATTATATTAAAAAATATCTAGCGATTATCGCTAGATATTTTCATTAATTTTTAAATATTTTATTAGTAATATTTATTATTGCTAATAATCTTTGAAGTATTATAATATTCGTTGACATTGAATGCTTGAGCAGAATTATTACTATTTGATAATTCGTTTTTCATTATGTTTGACATGTCGTGGTTATATGAATGACCATCTCATTCGCCACTAACATCCCAGACAATCATCCCACCTAAATCACTGTTGTTAATATAGTTACATTTTTGAGTAATTGAATATGGTGTATCGGTTGTTGTGACCTTACCTGATTGACTATTATAATAATATTGAGCATTTGCTACTTCATCAGTATAAAGGCCTCAATTAGAACCTTTTCCTTCATTAGCCATTTTTGCATAAGATCCAGAACCTGCGGTTCCGCCCGTATCTTCTCAATCACCTTGAAAAGTCCCGGTTTTACGAGCAAACAATCCAGGTAATTCTTTAATTGGCGTGCCTTGAGAAGGGTTGGTAAAGAACCCTCGCGTATAAAAGGCACCACCGATAAGAATTTTGCTCGAAGGGAAACCAAGGTTATCAGTTAAATAATCAACACCTTTTTTAGTGCTAAAATCATAGCTATTCAAGAATTCGTTAGTAATAGTATCTCGATCGCTTGAACTAAAATAACCATTATTGATATGATATATCTTATTGTTTATTGTGACGGTTGGTTGCTGGTTCACAATTGCATCAGCCAATAATTTATCACTATCTAAACTAGCCATATTACCAAAGAAATTATCAAACGAACCGTGCATATCGTAGGACATTAAGTTGAAGTAGTCCACATAGTTGTTTAGTTCTGAACTCAATCCCGCTTGCATGTTTGTGATGTTAACAGATAGAGCTGTTGATATAGTGGTGTTTCTAACGTCACCATCATTAGAAGCGTCTAATCCCGCTCTTAATTCCTTAAGGAAAGTAACGAAATTGGCTTTATCGTTTTGCATCGGATATTCTCAATCGATATCGACGTTATCAAAACCTCATCTCTCAATAAGAGCAATTATATCGCCAATCATATTTTGCCGTTTAGTTTCATCGCACATTATTGGGGCGAAATATGTTCTATTACTTCACCCGCCAATTGACATCGATGTTTGGAAACCATAAACACTTTTAGCGGCGTTCATTTCTCCCATAATTCCACCATTTTCAACGGTAGCATCTAGTCCGCCTCTGAAAATATATTTATTTCCGTTAGGCCACACATCATACCCCGTCTTATATGATCTACTATAGGTCCCACCATATTTAGCTGGATTTAAATCTGAATCAAAGTCACCCCAACCATCCATAAAGCCGATGTGGCCATCGCTAGAGTGAGGTTGAATAAAGGACATAATATAATCATTGTAATTACCAACGTCACCATTGCCAGGCAATTTATATGATGCATGTCCGCCGTATTGAGCTCAATCCGGATAATAACCAGTTCTTCTTTTATAAGGTTTACCATTGGTTTTCATGTCAGCAACATTAATATTTCAATACTTAGAAGGTGTTGCATAATTATCTTCGTTTGCACCGTTAGGTGTTTCTCGTTTTATATCATCATTGAAGATGATTGAATATTCTAGATAACCACCCGCATCATCTGGATGTAAGTTAATTCTGCTAATGTAACTTTTCGGTTCTAATTTATTGCCATCAGAATCCACTAGTTTAATTAGATTTGTTTCAATATAATCAGCTGTAATTGAACTAGGTAGTTTAGAAGATTTATCATGTGATGACATATCATTAATTTGTAGCGTCGGAACAGATAATGGATCATAGGCAAATGTTCCTGTAAAACTTCATACGGTTCGTCTTTCAGTTCCATATTGACCGTTTTTGACAGCATACTTAAATGTTATAGTTACCTTACCTTTTATATAACCACTATATGCTTCGCCTGTTTTAGCGTAATCAATTTTTGTTACGTCTGAATATTGAAGCCCTTCATGCATTACACAAAATTTCTTAGCTTGATCTATTAAAGACATACTTTTATAAGAGCTAAATTTCCCGTATGTTCCACCACTATATGGTAATTGTACTCATGCATTTGTAGTTGGCGGTGGCGGTGTGGGAGAATTTGTTTTAAATCCTTGAAAGTTTGTAGTTATTGAAGTTTGCAATTTACCATTAATTGTTATTTCGGTTTGGAATTTAATTGTTATACTAATTGATCCAATATCATCATCAGGTGTAGTGGAAATAGTTGGTTTTCCATATTTTGTAATGTAAGCTTGATCAATATGAACTCAATTATTTAAAATATACTCATCATTAAAAACACCGCTGCTTGGCAGTTTGTTTTTATCAGAATCACTTGGCGATATTCAATACACGTTATAAATTGTAGCTTGAGTTGCAAAGCCATGGAAAGTTGTTGAAATCATTGTTTTTAATTTACCATCGATAGTTATATCTGCTTTAAAATTAATTGTTATCTTAATGGTTCCGTTGATGTCATCAGTCTCTTTTGTAACTGAAGGAGCTCCATATTTTGTAGTATATTTAGAATCAATGTTAACTCAATGATCTAAAATATAGCTACTATTGAAATCACTATTACTTGGTAGATTTTCTTTATCATCTTCACTAGGTGATAATCAATTTACATTATAAGTAGTTGGTGTAGGTTCTGGTCCTGGAGTGGTGTAAAAATTGGTGAATGTATGACTATCAGATTGTTTTAGACTACCGCCGATTGTCACTTGAGTTTCAAATATAACATCAACTTTAATTGTGCCAGCACTTTTATTTGTTGTGATGGTAATGTCTGGAATATTTGAATATTTATCTTTATAAGTTTGACTCATACTCATCCAATTTGTTCAAATATAGCCTTCATCAAATTTAGCATTATCAGCTGCTAAATCAGTATCCTCTTTGGGAGGTGTTCCTCATGAAAATTTATAGGTTTCAGCAGGAGTTAAGAAATTGGTAAAGATATGAGTATCAGACGATTTCATTGTTCCATTAATAGAAATCGGAGCCTCAAAAGTAATATCTACTTTAATCGTTCCAATTGATTCGTTAGGTGTAATTTTCATTTCGGGAATATTATGATATTTATCAGTATAAATAGAATTAACACTTACTCAGTTATCTCATATATATTTACTATCGAAAGTTTTGTCACTAGCAAATAATTTTTTATCAGCATCAGATGAATCACCCCAATTAAAAGATGCTACCGTAGGATTTGATATCGCTAAGCCTGTAATTTTAGTAGAAATAGAAGTTACTGAACTTCCTAAATATAATACGTTGGACGCATTATTAAAAGTAATATCAACAAATAATGAACCATCACTATCGTTTTCATTGTAAATTCGGATTGAAGGGGCTTTATATTGAGATTCGTAACTTGGGCTATTTTCATCAACTTTAGAAATGGTATATCAACTTGATATATTTCCGCTCGTAACCTTGCTTGGCAGGATGGTTTTCTTATCATCTCCGCCATTAAAATTTCAAACAAAATTATATTGATCAACGTCGCTTTCATCTGAATGTGTTTTTGATGTTGATGAACATGAAGTAACTAGTAGTACGGGAGCCGCAACTAATAGCGATGTAAAAGCTAATAGAGTTAGACTTTTTTTGATATTCATTTTAATTTCCTCCGATTTCATATATTAAGATTTCGGATTTAATTATATAGGTAAAATATTTAAAAAGTCAATATTTTACAAACTATTTATATTTACTTATTTTAGTAAAAAATATTTATTTTGACTAAATATGTCTAATATATACTTAATTTAATTAATTATTTATATTTATTTTTATAATTGTGATATAAGTATTTTTTGTGATTTAATGTTTTTAGAATAAAGATGTATAATTCGAAGAAAAGTTTGAAAAAAATCTATCATAACCGCTCACTTGGAGATGCTACAATAGATTTTTTTAGGATTCGTGAAATACTAATTTTTATGTAGATTAATAACTTGATTTGTTTGGTAATAAGTTTTAACATTGAAGGTTTGTGATATTTGTGGATCATTCATTTGAGACTTCATTATATTAGACATACCATGATTATAACTGCTACCATCTCATTCACCACTTATATCTCAAACTATCATTCCGCCTAAATCATCACTCTTAACATAATTGGTCTTTTGAGTAATTGAGTATGGAGTGTCAGTTGTGGTGATTTTACCAGTTTGATTATTGTAGTAATATTGCGCTTGTGAAACAGGGTCGGTGTATAATTTTCACCCAGTTCCTTTTGCTTCATTAACCATTTTAGCGTATGAACCAGATCCGGCTGTTCCAGTTGAGTCTTCTCAATCTCCAGCAAATGTTCCAGTTTTACGCGTGAACATTCCAGGCAATTCTTTAATTGGAGTTCCTTGACTCGGGGATGTTATGAATCCTCTTGTATAGAAAGCTCCACCAATTAATATTTTATTACTTGGATAATGCAATGTTTTGGTTAAATAATCAACACCTTTTTTAGTGCTAAAATCCATAGCGCCTAAAAATTCATTACTAATTGTTTGACGATCACTTGAACTAAAATAACTATTATTAATTGTATAAGTCTTACCTTCGATAACGACAGATGGACGTTCATTAACGATTGCCTCTGCTAATAATTTATCACTGTCTAGACTAGTCATATTACCAAAGAAATTATCAAACGAACCATGCATATCGTAAGACATTAAATTAAAGTAATCAACATAATTATTTAATTCAGGACTTAACCCTGCTTGTTCATTAGTTTGATTAACTGATAGAGCAGCTGAAATAGTAGTATTTCTAACGTCAGGATCATTAGAGGCATCTAATGTTTCTCTTAATTCTTTAACAAAAGAAACATAGTTTGCTTTATCAGCGGATGTAGGATATTCTCAATCAATGTCAACATTATCGTAGCCTCAACGAGCTACAAAATTAACTATATCATTAATCATGGTGGTACGTTTAGATGCGTCACTCATTACATTGGTCATCATATGACGATAACTTCATCCACCAATAGACATCGATGTTTGAAAACCATAAACACTTTTAGCAGCATCCATTTCTCCCATAATACCACCATTAATCATTGTGTTATCTAAAGCTACTCGACCAAAATGTTGGGCACTATTAGGTCATAACTGAAATGAACCACCAGGCAATTTTTTAGCATAAGTGCCACCATATTTACTTGCTCCCATTGGACTATTAAAATCTCCTCAAGCATCATAATATTGAATATGTCCAGTTGTTTCA
Organism: Ureaplasma sp. Hg2; assembly: GCA_021378525.1. Classification (GTDB taxonomy): domain Bacteria; phylum Bacillota_I; class Bacilli_A; order Mycoplasmatales; family Mycoplasmoidaceae; genus JAACJV01. The sequence continues at coordinate 30,487 of JAACJW010000011.1, forward strand.
TCAGGTCTAATGAAACAGAATATATAATCATTGAAATTATCAACATCACTACCACCAGGTAATTTATATTCCGCATGACCACCATATTGGGCTCAATCTGGGTAATAACCAGTTCTACGCATATATTGTTTACCATTAGTTTTAAGACCACTTACATTAATGTTTCAATAATTTGATGGGCTACTATAATCATCGTCATCCGCACCCTTTGGTGTTTTACGACTAATTGGTGCTTTAAAGATAATTGAATATTCTAAAAAGCCGCCTTCATCATTTGGATGTAAATTAATTTTTGATATGTAATCTTTTGGTGATAATGTTTTTCCTCTATTATCAATTAACGTGATTAAGTTAGTTTCAATATAATCAGTTGTAATTTGACTTGGTAATTTAGATGCTTTATCACTTGCACTCATGGCGTTAACTTGTAATTTAGGAGCAGATGCTGGATCATTAATGAAATTAGCTTTAAAACTCCAAGACGTTCTTTTATCTGTGCCGCCCTTTACGTTTGCCACTTTTTGATTAAAGTTAATAGTTACTTGACCCATTATATAAGGATTATAAGACGAACCAACATTTTTGTAATCAATGGATTTTATATCGGTATATTCTAATCCACCATTAACTGTACATCATTGTTTTCCTTGATCTATTAAAGACATATCCTCATATTCACTGAATTTACCAAATGTTTTTCATGTTTGACCAGCATATTTCATATGCATTCAAGCGTTTGTTACTGGCGGAGGTGGAGGAGTTGGTTTAGTTTTAAACCCTGTGAATGTTGTTGATATAGAATTAACGGTATTACCTTTAAATGTAACTTTAGTTTGAAAATTTATTGTTAAGTCTATCGACCCTTTATCTGAGTCGGTTTTTCTTGTGATGCTAGGATTACCATATTTTGTGTAATACGCTTGATCGATTTTGACTCAATGAGCTAATATATATTTATCAGTGAAAGCACTATCGTCTGGTAATAATTTTTTATCATTAGCGCTAGGTGACAATCAACTAACATTATAAATGGTCGCAGGAGTTTGAAAACCTGAGAATGTAGTTTTAATGGTTTTAGTTTTAACACTATTGAACGTAACGTCGGTTTTAAAATCGATTTGTACAGTTATTGTCCCTTTGGTTAGATCATATGTTTTTGCAACGGTTGGGTCACCATATTTTGTAGAATATGCTTGATCAATATTGACTCAATTTTTTAGAATATACGCATCAGTAAAAGAACTATCGTTTGCTAAAAGTGTTTTATCAGCAACACTTGGTATTTTCCAACTGACTTTATATTTCGGTGGAACGGGAGTAGGAGGCGTAGTAAACCCAGTAAATTGATCTTCGGCTATTAATTTACTTTGGTTGTCAATCAGTACTTCAGTTTTAAAATTAATAGTGACATCTTTTGTTCCGGCAGATTTATTATCCTTAATAGTAATTTTTGGTGTGCCTGGATAATTATCTTTGTATAGTTGATCAATATTAACTCAATTATTTCAAATATAATCATTAGTAAATAATTTATTATCTACCATTTTTTTCCTATCGTTTACAGATGGCCCCTTCCAGCTAAAATGATAGACTAATTCTTTAAAGCCATTGAAAACTTTGTAGCTTTGTGATTTTAAATGTCCATCAATCATAACGTTTGTCTTGAAGCTAATACTTACTTTAATTGAACCCGCTTTTAAATTAGGTGTAAAAGTTATATCTGGTATGCTAGGATAGTCATCTTTATATTTTTGATCAATATGCATTCAATGTTCTCACGCATATTCTTTAGTAAAGGAGCTATCGTTCACGTACAATGATTTATCATGCGCGTTAGGTTCGATTCAATTAAATTCGTGAGTTGTAACGGGAGTTTTAAAATTAGAGTATGTTTTAGAAGCGCTAGTCTCCATGACGCCCTCAACTGAAACCGCCTCTTTAAAAGTGATGCCAACTTTAACTTCGCTGGTTGATTTAGTTTTTGTAAGCGTTATATCAGGAATACCTTTATATTTATCCTTATAACCTTGATCTATTTTCATTCAGTTATTTCATACATAATCCTTAGTGAATAAGGCATCATCAGCATAACGATTTAAATCTGATGCAGATGGCCCGGTTCAGTTAAAATTATAAACTCCAGGTTTTTTTATTTCTAATCCACTTATATTGGTGGATACCGAAGTTACACTCTCCGATAGATAAGAAACATTAGCTGAATTAGCAAAGGTAACATTAAGGGATAAAGTCCCTGCTTTGTCATCTTGATTGCTTATCTTAATAGATGGAGCCTCATATTTTTTATTATATTCGGGGTCACCCTTTGTAGCGGCATCAATTGAATATCAATATTTAGATATATAGTTAGGTTTTACTTCTGATGGTAAAATAGTCTTCTTATTCGTATCGTCATCAAAGGTTCAATTAAAGTTGAATTTTTCACTATCTACTTTGTTAGAATTATCTGACGATTTCGAAGCACAAGACGTAGCTAATAATATTGGAGCACCAATAAGCAATGTTGAAAATGCTACTAATGCGATACTTTTTTTAATATTCATTGTATGGTCCTCCTTGAAAAAGACGGTATATTTTTATTGCAAATGATGCAAATGGGATATACTTATCCACTTTAATTGTAATTTTATAAATTTAATATGTAAAATGATACGTATTGTTTTGAGCAACAATTTAAACCAAGTTATATTTACAATATAACGGTTTTTATATATCACCCTTAACAACAAAAAATATACTTAAAAATAAATAATCAAACTAAAAAAAACATAATAACTGTTGACATTGATTTTTAAACATAGTATATTTAAAGAGCAGGGGGAACATGGATGTCCATCCGTGCCAACCAGATCTTTAGCAGTTAATAGCATGACTATTAACTCTTTTTTTATACTATTTGCCTAAATGAGGTAAATTAAAACGCGTTTACAAATTATTGAACGCGTTATCTTTTAATTGGTTATTAATTTTTTATATTGGTGAGAAACAATCATATCGTCCAAAGCAGGCATAATAATTTTACCAATTTCGATTAAATTATTATCGAGATCATAGAAGGTTGAATATTTAATGAATAAATAATCACTGACTTTTAATAGCTCGGGGAAAATGTTTCTATTAGGGACGTATTTTATAATTGTATTTCTTTTGCAGATGGCAACATCATTACGACTTCAAAATTGTGAATTGCCTTGTTTAAGATCATACTTATTAATATTAGGAATCGATTTAGAATTAATACCAATATGTAATATTTCCTTAATTCGATTGTTCTTATAGGTAAAAGTTTTTGAAACAAAGGTAAATTTTTCATCGATAGCCTGGTTATCATTTAATTTGGCAAAGATTTGATAATCTTCATCGTTAAATAAATTTTGACCATCACTAATAATTTTAACTTCGGCTGGCGTACTTCCTAGGACATAAGTTTCACTTTTAATAATATTGTCGTAGTCAAAGGGTTTAACAAAGTAACCTAAATTTGATTTAGCTTCAATTACCCCATTATAAATAAGCTTTAATAAGACGTTATGAATTAATGTCTTAGACGTATCAAATTTTATCGCGAACCATCTTTCGCTCGGGATTTTATAACCTATATCTCATTCCTTTATTTGAATTTTAAGTAAGATATATTTTAAAATTTTTGCTTCAATGCAACTTATATTTTTCATATTAATATTTTACATTCAAAGTATAATATATGGTTAAGTATTTAGATATTTTAAGCAGAAATTAAAAAAGCAGTATAATGGAAATGATAAGGAGGTGAGATTATGAGTAATAAAAAATGTGCATGTGAATGCAAAGACGACAAATGTGGTTGCAACGAAGGCAAATGCCAATGTAAAGAAGACAAATGCGATTGTAAAGAAAGCAAATGCGATTGCAATTGTAAATAATTGAAGACACTTATGTTAATACAAATGTATAAATAACATAAGCGATATAATAAAAAAATAAACGAATTTAATCGTTTATTTTTTTATTATGATATACATATATGTTAACAAAACTTAATACGCTGTCATGCTTTTGTGTTCTCTAATAAATTTCAAATATGCAAATGAATTTCAAATACGGCAAAATATATTATTATATAATAAAAATAGTGACTTACATAAGTGAGCACCTATTTATTATATTTTTTAAGCAAATATAATTTTTATAAAGGCAATTAAAATGAAAA
>JAACJW010000012.1 GCA_021378525.1 Ureaplasma sp. Hg2
TCAAAAATTGACCCGTCATTATTATGACGCTTGATCAAGTCTAAATAAATTTCCAAGGTATCATTTAAGATTCATCAAAAAGATTCACTATCATATCCGGATTTTTTACAATTAGTACCGTAACGATTTTTAAAAACTTTAATCGCACTAACACTTAAAAACATATTTTCACATCCTCAAAAAAAATAAAACAAAAGTAGCTGACGCTCTTTCATTTTAAATATAATTATTATTATAAATAAAAAAGCTAAATGCTCTTAATACGTGGCGATAAACATCCCCATGAAGCTTGCGTTCTAGTAGCAGCGTCGGCAGAGAAAATCATACAAGGCATAGCCTTGATACTTCGTTTATTTTGACACATTTGTCATATAAAGTTTCAATGTTTTTTCATAACAATCTTATTATATCAAAAAGTTTTAAAGTTAAATAAATATCGCTTAATTAATGTAATTGATTTTAAGTTCGTTTTTATCAATAATACCGTAATCAATGTTTTTGAGATTGCAAAGATATCTTTTGACGGCTAATTCATAATCTATTTTCTATGACTTGATATAAAAAATTGATCACAGTGGAACTGGATCAATTTTGATTGCCTTATATATTTTTTTAAATATTAGTCGACGTTAACATCCTCTGCCTGATGACGCGCTCTTTGTTTTCGTTTGATAATCGTAGCCTGATGACGCAAATGTTCTCGCTTAATTTTTTCAAGCGTTTCCTTTGGTGTATTATTTTCATGATTATGACATTGATAGCATTGGAATGTTACATCACGTAATAAAGCATTTTCGTAAATAATTTCATTATTAAATCTACGGCTCGCTTTAGTTTCTCTTGTTAATTTCAATTGGTCAGCTATTTTTAAATGACTCTTTGTTGTAATATAACTTTTGATACCACTATAGTCCATATAATCAATCGCTCTAAATTTAGGTCTAGAGCTTAAAAATTTTGCAAGAATTAGTTTATTCTTTTTTGATAAAGGGGTGTTAAAAATATGATCTTTAATTTCTTCGTTGATTGGAACCAAACCCTTTATTAAGCGAATAACTTTCATAATTGTTTGGATACTAATGCTCGCTCATTCCTTTGTGATATCGATTTCTCTTTCCAAGGTCATTTCTTTTAAGTTGGTTTTGATATTTAAAATAAACTTAGCATAAAACAAATTTTTAAGTGAATCCAAATGGGTTGATGTATCGATTGGGAACTGCAAATTGTAATCACGTTTTAACATCATTAGGTTAATAACATTTTTAGTTCGCCCCAAATCACCATAAAAGGGTTGTACGACTTCAAAGATCGTATGAATATGCGCTTGTCTTATTAAAGGGTGAATTGTTCCGCTGCGGTCGTTATAGATGTCACAGACCTTTTGAAGATAATCATCGATTTCAACGCGCTTCACTAAATTAGTTCGATGTCTGGTATCAATTTTTCTTCTTTGGCGGTCAAACTCACCTTCGTTATTAATATAAGCATGCATGTCTTTTAAAGCATTAATAGTTAGGTTAGGCACTGGTTCGTTTCATAAGTTTCTTAAAACATAATAATATCTTTCGATTTTATTGTTTGTATACTTAAAAGTTGTATCCTCAAAAAGTGGAAAAATTTCATCTCGTACCGAACCATAGTAAGCTTCGTTATATAAAATAACGTCGCTTATTTGTTCAATCGCTACTGCGTGTTTCTGTGGTTTAAAGAAACTATTTAGCCATCTTATTAAACTATTAAAATCAGCTAGTTTTTCTTGGACTTGCGGGTCTTCTGCAATTTTTTCATGATCAAATTCTAGATCAATGTTATCTACATAATTCATTATTATAAACTCCAACTATATATATTATGTATATAGTTTAACAAACTATCTTGCTATATGGACGATATTTATTTAATTTTTATTAAATAAGGGGGATTATAGCCATAAAGTGTAATAAAAAATAAACTCTTGATCAATTGCCACCTGACACCTTAATTTTTAAGTTTACTTTTTATTTTATAGCTTCTAACTACATATTATAATTGGTTGTAGCGTTCCTTTTTGAAGCGCTCCACTTGATTAATAATATTTTTTAATTCCTTAATTTGATATTTATGAATCTCAAGAGTCATAGGATCATCACCAAGAAATAAACTAGCATGTTGAATTTTTTTAATGTCGTCTGCTAACTCATGCTTTAGTTGCATCAACACTTTGTGCTGTGAAAATTCTCTCAGCGTTTTATCGTCTAATTTACTCATTAAAAAGTTCCTTAAAATAGAACGGAGTAGTTGCTTGGTTGTAATAGGCTTCCACGCCATTCACGCATATAATATAGCTTACCGTCTTATAACCGACTTAAAAAGCGGGTTATAAGACCAAGAGGGAATGTTGATAGTTAGCAAATTTACCTGATATGAATAAAAGGCTAATAAACTGAATATTCAGAGTTTCAACATAAGCTATACTTTCATTAAAAACTTCACACCCTCCTACTTATAGGATACACAAAAACGATACCAAATATCAAGTATATTATTATTTTTCTTATAAAACTTATAAATACCTATAAAAACAAATCACATATTTCTACCTTTACTATAGTAAGGGGTAAAAATGATAAAATTTAATAAATTTAATTACTAGCCAAATTATAATATAATTATTTTATGAATAAAGAATTAAATAAACAAGGCGAATTACTAGAAAAAACCGAGGTTTTAAAATTGGATACCACGATTTTTGACCCCAAATTAGATAACAATGCAAAAGCATGGCTTAAAATCAAAACTCAAAAAAACTATCTTGATTTTTTAAATAAAGATGCAATAATCAAGGAAATGCTTGAACTTATTGCAAATAATAAAAGTTATTGTCGCAGCCTTAACATTGAATATGAATGAATCGAATATGGGTCTATGGGTGGCTATATTTTAGGCGATACCGATTATTTTATAATTAATTATAAAGCTCTAATAAAAGGCGAAAGTATTTTATGGCTTGAATCTGAATTAAATAATTTAAAGCATATAAACATCATTCTTAATATCGTTAGCAAACAAAGGTTAACCTTCATCGGTTTACTTCAAAGTGATAAACTTTATAGTATCGCCTTATTGATAATAATCGCTAGAATAGATATTAATCAGCCATATGAAGTTTTTAATCATTGAGATTGATTGATTAAAATTAATCAATCAACAAAATTAAATGAACTTAAAAATCAAATTGGATCAAATAAAGAAAAATTAAATAGCATAGTTAATAAAGTTGTTAACGTTTTGTTTAATGATTAGGAGCTAATATGTCAAATCTTAAATCAGTTAGAAATACAAAATTATTTGATGTAGAAATTGAGGAATCAGAAATTTCTATGGCATGATTGGAACATTATAGCGATTTTCAATCAATCTTAATAGATTTTTTTATTTCCCCGAAGAAACAAAAAAACAAAGTGATTAGTGAAATTATTTCTACCATTAACATATATCTTAACTTTGCTAAAAGTTATGAATGTTTATATATCGTTGTTTTGCTACACCCAATTATTTTAAAATATGTTCAATGTAGTTCGTTAGCCTCTTTTATCGTTCTTCTTAAATCAAAGAATGAAGACGAACTACAAGCAATATTAAAAATATTAAAACGAAAATGTAATAATGCTAAATTTAATATAACTGTTGATTTAGCAAAATTTTATAGTCGCTTTAATAATGACTATGATGTTAATGAGATGCACATCTATACCACGCTTGCCTTCGCAGGCTATGATCAAGAGGACGCTAATAAGTTTATTGATTCAATGTATAGGAAAGCAAATAAACTGGCGCAATTAGATTTAGCACCAGTTTATTTTAGTTTATTTATTAAATCATACGATAAGATTAAAAATCGTAATGCATATAACCAATTTCTTACAGAATTAAATTCTATTAAAAAATTTTATTAATTTTATTTCATTAATTTAACGCCAGATGATGTCCCAATACGGTTAGCACCTGCAGCGATAAATTCAATAAGGTCTGCGTGACTTCGAACGCCGCCGGCAGCTTTAATTAATTTTTTATCTCCAACAACACTTTTAAAGATTTTAACGCCCTCAAGTGTTGCTCCCGATGTAGAAAAGCCCGTTGAAGTTTTGATAAAGTCTGCATTTGTTTTTAATACAATTTCAGCAGCTCTTTTTATTTCTTCATTTGTTAATAAACATGTTTCTACGATAACTTTTAAAGTTCTGTTTTGGCAAGCTTTCTTTATTGTATTAATTTCATTAATGCAATAATCACGATCATCTGCTTTTAATTTTGCTATGTTAATAACCATATCAATTTCATCAGCACCGTGTTTGATAGCATCTTCAGTTTCAAAAACTTTACTTGCTGTTGTCATTTGTCCTAATGGAAAACCAATTACAGTACAAGCTAAAACTTCTGTTCCTTTTAATTCTTTTTTAACTAAATCAAGATAAAAAGGGTTGATACAAACTGATTTAAAGTTTCATTCTCTCGCTTCTTGACATAAATGTTTAATGGCCGCTTCACTAGCGTCCTGTTTTAATAATGTGTGATCAATATATTTATTGTATTCCATATTATTTCTCCTTTTCTATATGATTAAGCGAATTTATTGTTTCAATCATTTCGCTTCTATCCGGGTTTTTTAAGGTTAATGCCTTTTTTAAATCGTAGTCCACTAATTGTGTGCCTCTAATTCCGACCGCTTTACCAAATTTTTCGTTTTGAATTAATTCGATTGCATAAGCGCCCATTCGCGTGGCATTAAACCGCTCCATTGCAGTCGGCATTCCGCCACGCTGAATAAATCCTAAAACCGCTACTTTGGTTCGATTTTTTGTGACTCGTTCAATTTCATCTTTAATTTCAAAAAGTGATGGTAAACCATCTGTGCCATACATTTTTTCATTTACCAAGATAACAACACTACGATGATGACGTTTTTTAAGTTCACTCACCTTAGCTACGAACTGCTTCTTAGTTAAAATGTTTCGTTCGGTTACGACATAATCAGCACCGGTTGCATACGCTGCAAAGATAGTTAGGTCCGGACACTTGCGTCCCATGGTTTCAACAATATATGTGTGCCCATGTGAAAATGATGTGTCACGAATATTTTCAACCGCGTTCACAATAGTATTTAACGAGGTGTCAAAACCTATTGTATAATCTGTTGATGCAATATCATTGTCAATTGTTCCAGGGATACAAATAACATCGAAACCTTCTTCTTGCAATTTTTCAGCTCCAATGTAACTACCGTTCCCCCCAATAACAATTAAGGCACTAATTCTATTTTTTCTAAGATTTTTAATCGCTACCGCTCTTATTTCTGGATCGCTAAATTCCGGGAATCGCGAAGTAAAAATACTCGTCCCACCAAACTTCGTCATGATATCTAGCATTTTTACGTTAGCAATTTTAATATTATTTTCATACAGACCTTTAAATCCTTCAATTACAACGTAAGGTTCCATACCTAATGAAAGCGCCCGTCGCACAACAGCGCGAAGTGCCATATTCATTCCGGGTGCATCTCCTCCAGAAGTTAACACAGCAATTTTTTTAATTTTTTTCATGTTAAACTCTTATAACAATTCGTTTTTTATTCTAGTAATCAAATGTTCGACTTCAAATCCTGCTTCACGATAAATTTCTAAACCGTCTTTTGATTCGCCGAAAGTAAAAGCGCCTTGATGCATAAATCCATTTTTATTATATAAACCTAATTTATATCACATATAATCACTTGAACACTCAATGGCAATTACACCTTTTGATGATGAAATAGTTTTAGAAATATATTCCCCGTCTTGTTTTAAGAATGTTTTTAATGAAGGTACTGAAACAACTTTAATCTTATAATCTTTAAATGACTTAGCCAGTTCGTGAGCTAATTCTAAATCGCTCCCATTAGCAACGATTGTAAAATCTGCGTTCTCAACATTTTTAACAATGTAGCCACCACGTTTGGTGCCCTTTGCATTTGTGTTGTAACTTGAAGGTATTGGTTGTCGACAAGTTACAATAACATGCGTTTCACCTTTACTCTTAACAGCTTCAATGAATGCTTGCTTTTCTTCAACTTCATCAGCCGGTCTAAATATTACAACATTAGCGATTGCTCGTAACATTGGAATTTGATCGTACGGTTGATGGGTCGGCCCATCCGCACCTACCATATATGTATCATGAGAGAATATATAGGTTGAAGGCAAATTATTTAAAGCGCCAATTCGAATAGCAGATTTCATATAATCTGCAAACACTAGAAAGGTCGAAGCAACAGGAAATAATCCTCCGTGTAACATAACACCATTTTGAATTCCTGCAATTGCAAATTCTCTAATTCCTAAATTAACATGACTCTTAGTGTTATCTTGATTAAATGAATCACTACCAATTTTAACTTTTGTAGAACCAGCCAAATCGGCAGATAATGTAATAACTTCTTTGGCTTTAGCAGCGTTTAATTGATCAAAGAAATTCTTTGTATAATCTCTCGTTGCTTTATCATGAGCAATATTATCTGTGTTTAAAATATTACTGAAATCGCTAAAGTCACGTTCAAATCAACCTAATAAGCGTTTTACCGCTTCTGGTTCAGTTGCTTTAAATTCGTCCAATTTAGCATTTCATTTCTTATAAGCAATACGCCCTCGGTTTAAAACTTTTTGTCCGAAATGATAGTATATTTCTTTTGGGAAATTTCAATTATCATAATTCATATCAAAATATTTATCAGCATTTGCTATTTCTTTTTCATTGACAGCACAACCGTGCGCAGAGTTATCTGCTTGATGAGTTGTACCTTCGCCAATAATAGTTTTAACTTCGATGAAACTTGGTTTCATAGATTTTTTCGCCCTTAAAACTGCTGCATGAATTTGTTCTGGGTCGTTACTTGTTGTACGGTAATCTCATTTCATTGATAAAACTCTTTTACGAATATCTTCAGTGTTAACTTCACTTACTGCTGAATCTAATTGATAACTATTAGAATCATGTAGGATGATTAATTTATTTAGTCCTAGTTTACCAGCGATACTCATCGATTCGTAACTAATTCCTTCTTGTAAGTCACCATCGCCACAAACAACAAAGGTATTATGATTAATAATTCCTGGTAATTGAGGGAATTGGTTTTCTATATATTTTTCTGCAATTGCCATTCCAACGCCATTTGCAATTCCTTGCCCTAGCGGTCCTGTGGTTGCATCAACGAAATTTTTTGGTCCGTATTCAGGGTGACCTGGTGTAATCGTTGAACCTTGACGGTGCTTTTTAATTTCTTCTAATGAAATTAAACCCGCAAAGTGTAGAACTGAGTACAGCGACATGCTACCATGTCCTGCCGATAGTACAAAGCGATCCCTATTAATTCATTTTGGATCCTCTGCTACGATATGCATATCTTTGGTATAAATAGCATAATTAATCGGGGCAGCTGACATCGCCATCCCTGTGTGGCCTTGTTTAGCGGCCATAATTGCTTGCAACGCTAATGAACGCATTGCATTAACAAATTTATTGTCTTTCATATTCTCTCCTTTTAATTAAAGTATATACCATTAAATTATAATCATTTTATAGATAAAATGAATAAAAACATTATAATACTCAAATATTATATTGAACAAATAATAGCTAGTATGTGATGTGTCTAATAAATTTTACTAATGTATAAAAAAATCAATCTTAATAAAAAGATTGATTTACTTTTTTAAATTAATTTATTTTTAACTAAAAATGCTTTCGTTAATTTCTCTACGTCGTCTCTTGACGAACATTTAGTTACCACTTCATTTGCAAGTTTTTCACAATCCTTGAAGTTTAAGTTATTAACTAATCGTTTAGCTGCAGTAGTTTTTGTCGCGCTCATACTAAAGCAATCTAAACCTAAACCTAATAATAATGGAATGCTTAAAACATCGCCAGCCATTTCACCGCACATACCAATTCACTTTTTATTGCCGTGACATCCTTTAATAGCCATATTAACGGCTCTTAATAACGATGGGTTGTTTGGTTGATATAAGTAATTAATTTCCTTTGACATACGATCAACTGCGAATGTGTATTGGATTAAATCATTAGTTCCGATTGACATAAAATCAGCTTCGATAGCTATTCGATCAGCTAAAATAGCTGTTGATGAGATTTCACACATCAAACCAATTTCAATATCCTTAGCAACTTTTATGCCTTCTTTTCTTAGCTCTTCAAAAACTTCAAGCGTAAATGATTTCGCTTCTCTAAATTCATCGATTGTTGCAATCATCGGAAACATAATAGCTAACTTACCATGAACACTAGCTCTTCCCAACGCTCTTAATTGAACCTTGAAAATATCTTTGTTAGCTAAACAAAAACGAATCGCTCTAAATCCTAAAAATGGATTCATTTCCTCAGGGAAGGTATAGTAAGATAATTTTTTATCTCCACCAATATCCAACGTTCTAATAACAACCTTATGTGGTAAACTCAATTCTAAAACTTGTTTATATGAATTGAATTGTTCCTCTTCAGTCGGTCAATTAGTAGCATCCATATATAAAAATTCAGTCCGGAATAAACCAATTCCTTCAGCTTTATATTTTAAAACGGCTTCCATATCCTTAGGACTTCCGATGTTTGCTTCAATTAAAACTTTGTGTCCATCCTTAGTAATAGATTCTTTACCAATATATTTTTTTAATTCTTCTTCATTCTTAATAAAAAGAGCAGCTCTTTTTTGAAAATCTTTTTGATCTTCACTTGACGGGTTGATTATAACTTCACCCTTAATTCCATCTAACGCGATAACATCATTGTCTTTTACATCAGCAGTAATTGTTTTAAGACTTAACACAGCCGGAATTTCTAAGGTTTGTGCCATAATCGCTGAGTGACTAGTTTTACCACCAGTATCAGTTACAAATCCTTTAACATATTTTTTATTTAATTGCGCCGTTTCAGAAGGTGTTAAATCCTCAGCGACAATGACAACGTCGTGATCAATAGATAAAAGGTTAGGTAATTTTAAACCTAATAAGTTTGCTAAAATTCTTTTTTTAACATCAACAACATCAGCAGATCGTTCTTGAAAATATGCATCTTCAATTGCAATAAACATATTATAGTATTTGTCATAAATTGCTTCGACAGCAAAATCTCCATTAACACCATCTTTATTTATCATCCCTTCAATTTCACTTTTCATAGCAGGATCTTTTACAATTTCCATATGAGCCTGAAAAATCATCGCTTTTTCTTTACCTAATTTATCATGAGCTAGAGCTTTAATTTTTTCTAATTGTGATAACGTTGTGTTGAAAGCTTTTTCAATTTTAGCTATTTCGCCTTTTTTATCTGTAACTTTACTTTTCTTTATATCAAAAATTGGATTTGTCAACATATAAGCTTTGGCAATCGCAATTCCTTTGCTAGCTCCAATTCCTTTTAATTTCTTTTCCATCATTATTCCTCCATAATATTTAATTCATATTTATTATAGTATTTTTAAATCTTTATCGTTGATTAAAATTAAATAAACGACTTTGTTTTATTGAAAGCGGGTTCTTCACATGCATTTAGTATTTTTAAAATTTGAAGTGATAGTTCAGGTTTCATAATTGGCGACGAGCATTCTTTACGTTGTAGTATTTCATAACAATGATCTAAAACGTAGCGTAATCCTTCGCCATTTGTTTTGAAAGATAAATCCACGCCCTTCATTAATTCGTTAGAACTATTGTAAATCTCGTAAGTATATGCACAATGATTAATGTCTTTTTGGTATGGTTTATTATATTTTTTCAAATTACCCCCGTACTTAATATAACCTTTAGTTCCACAAATAATAGTTTGCAAACCATCTGAAATGCGATCCGAAACATTGACATTAGCATTCTTATCTTTATAGCAAAGAGTCAAATTTAATGTTTGGATAGCTTTGTTATGAGGGTAAGGGATAGAAGTATAATTGATTGCAATAGGCATTCCCAGAATATCTAGAGGAAAAAATAAAGCATATATTCCTAAACCATATAATGTGCCACTTGTTATTTCCTCAGGTTGAGGGTTCGGCACCTTGCCTGAAGTTGATAACTTCAAATATGGACTATAAATATATTCGACCGAACCAATCATTCCTGATTCAACGTCTTGTTTCATAGAGCGGTAAGCTGGAACCAAACCAGTTTTGATTCCATCCATTAGTAATAACCGCTTCTTATTTGCCAGCTCTTGTAACTCTTGTAACTCTTCATACTTCAAACAAATTGGTTTCTCACAATAAACATTAATCTCGGCTAGTAAGACTTGCTTTGCGTAATGATAATGTAAATTTGGTGGCAGCGCAATATAAACTAAATCTAAATCTTGTTTTAAAAAATCTTCGATGTTTGATGCTATATTACCAATCTCAAAATCTCTAGCAATAGTTTTCGCTCTTTCCTTATCCTTATCATAAATTACCGTCAATTTATATTTCTTGGCGTATTTGCTATATTTCATATCCCTCAATAATCACGTCGCTGCTTTACCTGCACCTATAATTCCTATTTTCATTATATTCTCCTTAAAAACCTTATCTCTAAATTATAAACATAAAAAACTATGAATTTTAAATTGTCGTTAATTCGTAATTATTTTTCACTAAAAATAAAATTACTATCTCTTAGCGATTCTAAAAAAATCATAAAAAACATAAAAAAGATGTATATTATACACTTAAATATATAAAATATCTATAAATAATTTAATATAATTGTAATAAATTGTTGATTTATAGTTATAATCATTATAGTACAATGGAGGACAAAATGAAAAAACTAGTTATATGAGCTCATCCATCGAGTTCAGAATCAATATACACTTCAACTATATTTAGCGAATTCCGCAAAGACAAGGAATTTGATGTTCACCATTTAGATGATGATGGTAATTTCGATGTTAAAAACGAACGACAATTATTATTGACACATGATGACGTCATCATAATATTCCCTGTCCATTGATATAACATCCCGTGAAATTTATCAAAGTGACTTGAACAAGTCCTAGGTTATGGTTTTGCTTTTGGAACTAATTATCAATTGGAATATAAAAAAATTCATATTATAACCACTGTTGGCGGAAGCAATGAAACGTACATGGCTTCGGGCGGAGAAATATGAGATTATTTAAGAAACTTTATCGATTCATTAACATATTGTAAAATGAATATCGGGATGAAATACGCCGCTTATGAAGTTAACTCATTACAAAAAAGAGATGTTGTAAATCTAAGCAAAGAAATTATAAGATTATTAAAAGATTATTAAAAGCCAATATAAATAAAAAATAATTCACTCGAGTGAATTATTTTTTATTTATTTTTTTATAAAGTTCCACAATTTCTTGTGCCATTAAAATTAGTGTTTGCGTTGTTAACATTTGGTCCTCTGCATGCATTAATATCAGTGGAGTGCCAATTGCTTTTTTTTCCTGTGCTTCGTATTGGATCAAATCAACATGTTGCTTTTCAGCTTCAACAAGATTCTTTTCAGCAGATTTAAACTTTAACTCTGCTTCCTCAAACTTATTTTCTCTTGCATCTTGAATCGCTTCCATCGCATCCGATTTAGCCATTCCTGAAAACGTGATAATCTGTAAAGCTCGCATCGTTAGTGCTTCATAATCAAATTTCATATTAAATATTAATTAGCTTTTGATCTAACATTACTTTCTTAATTTTTTCGATTGCTTCGTCAGCGTCTTCGCCGATTGCTTCGATTTCAATATCAGTGTTTGTTTTAACAGCTAAAGCCATTACATTAATAATAGATTTAGCGTTAGCTTCCTTGCCGTCAGCTTTAATAGTGATATCAGAAACGAATTCTGCTGCAGCGTTGATGATAAAAGCAGCTGGTCGTGCGTGTAGCCCGATTGGATCAGTTACTTTAACTTTTAGTTTTGCCATATTTTTTTCCTTCTTTTTATATTTTTGTATTAATTCAAACCAATACATAACTTATGTGTATAGTAAATACATATACATTTTAATTATACTCTAAAAATAATTCTAGTTTGTGTATTAAAACTTATTTATTTTAAACCTTTCTTACAAAATTGGGTGATAAATTTGCAAAAAACTAACCTTTATTTTATCTGCTAAACGATAATGCTTTATTAAAAATTCATGATCGACTATTCTGCTGTTACTAAATTTGTCTAAAAATCAAGTTTCTATATCTTTATTTAAAGGGGCAGAATAAATCGGCATCATTGTTTCATAGTTTATTCATAATGAGCGGAAATCGAGATTGCAAGTGCCGGCAATTGAAATATTATCATCAATAATAATAACTTTAGAATGGTTAAACGAACCATATTCATATATTTTTACATTAGCATCTAACAAACTTTTATATAATGAGCGAGTTAGTGGTTTAAACGCTGCGTGATCTTGTCTTCCTGGTAAAAGCAAAACTACATCTACGCCAGACAATGCGGCCGTTCTAATTGATTTTAAAACATCAGTCGTTGGATAAAAGTATGGTGATGCAATTCATAATCTTTTTTTAGCCATTGCAATTGCTTTGCTTAAAAAATCACTCGCAATATTTTCTTTCATATCTGGACCCGTCATTAATAATGTAGCCAAACTATTATTTTTTTGTAATTCGATTTTGGTCGAGCGGGCAATATTATCCACCATAGTTGTTTTACTATATACACTCATTAAGTCACGATCTTTAATAATCTGCTTTATTAATTTTTTATTTGGGATTGTGATGCTATGACCCGTGTACATTTCTCAATCACTAACGAAAGCTAAAATTAAACTATTAACAATTTCGCCAGTGATAACAAAATTAATATCTATTAAATAATTGTCATGACGACTCATACCTAAATATTCGTCGCTCATGTTTGAGCCCCCATAAATAGCTAGCTCATTATCAATGATTAATACCTTACGGTGGCATCTAAAATTTGTTTTACTTTTAAAAATAGTGAACCCCTTTGGATTGAAGACAGCAACGTGAGCCCCTTTCGATCTTAAATCGTTCAATAACTTGTTACTAATTTTCATTGCTGATCCAACTCAATCGTACATTAAAAAAACTTCGACTCCTTCGTCAATCTTTTTACTTAACTCATTAAAGATAGTTCGCAATCAAAAACCATCGCCAATAATATAGTATTGCAAATAGATAATTTTCTTAGCTGATCTAATTACTTCAATTGAACGTTTATATAAATCAATCGTGTCTGGAACGAATTCGATATTGTTTTCATTATAAACCGGGCTATTGTTAACATTCATTGTATAGTGAATAAAAGCCTGGAAGGTAATTAGTTCTATATCATCAAAATCTTCCTTTAAGAAAATATTTGTAAAACGATAATCCTGATAAATATCTAGAGTTTGACGTTGCTTGATAAATTCCCGGCGACTTCTTTTAATAAAAGGTGTGGTCCCAAATAAGAAAAACAAAAGAATTCCAACCCCTGGTATTAATCACAATGTAAATAACCAACACATCTTAGTGTTTAGCCCACGCCCCTTGTTGTTGAGCATGTAAAAGCCAACAACTAAGTTTGCAACATAAAGAATCGTTAAAGTTAGTATTAAAATAAAATATCCCACATCTAAAAACATGATGGAATAAACTGATAATCCGATAAGTGTTATTATAAATAAAACTATAATAACACTAGTTATTTTTTTTCATATTTGCATTATTTTTACCTATTAATATTATATAGATAATATTAAAAAAAATAAAAAAAGACCAGTATAAACAGGTCTTTATCTTAAAATGGCGGAAGCGAAGAGATTCGAACTCTTGCGCCAGTTACCCGACCTAGCACCTTAGCAGGGTGCCCTCTTAACCACTTGAGTACGCTTCCAAATATATATCTATTATACATTATATTGAAAAAAATAAATATAAAAAATCAACCATTTAATTACAACCCCAAAACATTTGATTATTATGTTGCTAAAACTTACTGAAATTATAAATTTATTATTTGTTTCAAGTAAAGAAATACTTACAAATTGAAGCTTCAATTTCTTTACGTTTCTCTACTCATAACGCTATATTGGTAATTGCCGAGGGAATTCTGAAAAAAGTAATTAATTGCCATTTTGAATATTTACGATTTTCACCATTCCTATTCCTATTGGCAATTTCTTGAGTAATTTTTTTAATATTGTTTTTTGAAAAAAATTATCCTTACCAGACCATTAAGCTAACCCTTGGTATCAATCAATAATCTCTTTTTATCGTTTATATATTCAATTATATAAATAGAATTGTTTCTATCTTGATATTAATATCAAGCGAAATTTTATATATGTTAGTTTCTTTAAACCTATACACGTATAGAGTGTATGAGCAATTTCTAATATTTCAAAACGATTCCTATAGTGACCGTATATTTCTAGGTTGAATTTACCATATTTTTCATATATATTAGTTATTCATCTGCATTCCATAAGGGCACGTAAAATAACCTAATCAAGAAAGTCTTAAGTTATATTTGATTGCAACTGGTTTATATCCATAATCTCAGTTAACGTTGATTTTATTACCATTATATGTGTTCGTGCGTTACCAATAATCGAAATTAGTAATAGCGACTCATCGCTCATTTATTAGATTGATCAACGGAATCTAAAAAAACGTTTAATTAAAATTAATAAAAAAAATACCTTAATTATGAAAACATAATTAGGTATGGTTATTTGGTTAATAATAAAATGGTGCCGATTGGGAGAATCGGACTCCCGGCTAGACATTACCATTGTCTTGTTTTGCCACTAAACTAAATCGGCTTTAATTTAAGCGTATATATCATATCGTAATTATTGGAATTAGACAATACAATAAACATTAATTGGGAAATTAAAATACTAATTTTAAATGAATTAATATTGCTTTAAAAGCATAGTAAAGCAAAAGAGAATATGCCCATAATTAATTTATATAACTACACTATAATGATTTGTAAGATACCAATTCCTAAACCAAAAAGGATTGTAGTTGTGGTTGCATCCAATAAAGTTGAAAGTACAGGCATCGCCATAACAGTTGGATCAACATTAATCTTCATTGCAACTAATGGTAAAATACCACCTACTAATTTCGATAAAACAATCGCAATTCAAAGTGCGATAGACGAGGAAGCGGCGCCAATTAAACCAACTTCAAACGGTGTTATATTTTGCATGATTTTAGCACCGGCGTCTATTGCTGGTTGCATGTCAGGATTAAAAATAGCAAAATAAATTGTCAAACGAACAAAGTTTACTAAACACAATATCAAGCCGACTAATAAACCGACACGAAATTCCTTTCACACAATTTTAGTATATTCCTTATCAGTAACTTCTCCAACCGATAAAGCCCGAATAACAGATGCAGAACTTTGTGCTCCCGCATTACCCGATGAACCACTAATTACTGGTAAAATAGGGATTAAAACAATCGTTGATAAACCGGCCGTTAAAACATACCCTAGCTGTTGAAATTGATCGATAACAATCGTTGTTAACGTTGCTGATATCATTAAGATAATCAGTCATAATAAACGTGACTTAGCGATACTTCAAATTGAGGATTTCATATAAGGAAATTGTAAGTCAGTAATCCCATACATGTTATAAATATCTTCAGTTGCTTCTTCGCTAATAGCCGGTAAAATATCATTATCACTAATATAACCTACTACCTTGTTTTCTTCATCAACAACAGGCAACGATTCACATTGATATTTTTCAAAAATATCAATTACTTCTACTAATTCATCATTTGCTTTTACTGCCGTTTGTCTAACATTACTAATGTTTTCAATTGTATCATTAAAGTCGTCAGCGAAAAATATCTCGCTGACGGTTAGACTACCTTTTAGAACGCCTTCGTCATCGGTTACATAGTAAATCATTTGTGGCTCATACTCATCACGATTACGCTTGATTTCAATTATCGCTTCTTTCACAGTCCACTTTTCACGTAGTGTCATAAAGTCCGGATTCATTACACTACCAGCTTCATCTTCAGTAAATTTAGCAATTTTTTTAACGGCTACTCGCATATCACTATCTAGAGCTAAAAGAATTGATTTAAAATATTGCGGTAATTCGTCACTTAAATCCAACACTTCATCGGGTCACATTTCATTTACAATAATTTTTAATTGTTGAAATGTCGCACCCGAGATTACATCTTCTCGCTTAGAATCGGATAAATATTTAAATATTTCACCACATTCTTTATCCTTGGTAGCGATCAAAACAAACAAAGTTATTTGAATGTCATCGATTTCATCTAATGATTCAACAACAACGTCAATGCTTTTTTGTTTAATAAAACGCAACAAACCTTTAACATCTTTATCGCGATAAAGTTTATTAATGATATTAATTGATGCTTCAATTTTTGTTGTTTTTTTATGTAATTTTTCTTTAAGATTAGTTTTAATCATCAAGCTCACATCCTACTTGGATTTAATTTTACCTGCAAATGTTTTAGTTATTGTATTTACTAATTGATACATTGTGTCTGGCAATTGGGTAATCACCCCTTTTTCAATTAATGAAATAGCTCCAGTTGTTTCGCTTACCACGAAACTAATCGAATCTGAACACTCTGAAACTCCGATAGCAGCACGATGCCGTGCCCCTAATTGAACGTTAACAAATTTGGAAGTCATTGGTAAATAACTTGAAACCGAAATAATCTCTCAGCTTTTAACGATCATCGCTCCATCGTGAAGGGGTGATTTTTTATTATAAAATATTGAGGTTACAAATTCGGGTGAAAATTTAGTTTTCACGTCATAACCTAACTCAACATAACGCTTGAGGTCGTCCTTTACTTCAAAAATTATAATAGCACCCGTCTTATCGTTTGATAATTTGATTAATGTACTAGCTAAAATTTCATTATGATTAAGTGTGTTTTCAATTTTGTTCTTCCTTTTACGAACGATGGCACTCCGTTCGAGTAAAGCAAAAACCTTCTCCTTGCTAAATGCAAGTAGAAGGACTAATAATAATGTAGCCACCGCGATTACAACGATAGCAATTAATATCTTATCTTCAAAACTCATATAAATATTTTACTTGATATTAAAGGTTAAATAAATGAAAACCTTACTTTCTATTATTAATAATGTAAAAAACCTTTAATTTATCTATATTCTTAAACTATTAATGTTATTTTAAAAATTAGTGTAATAAAATTGTTGTAATATTTTGTTGTTTCAAAAATTTAGTTTGAATCGTTAAATAATCTAAAATATCTTCATTATTAGAATTGTAACCACTAAATTTTGGAACGCTGAGTGAAACATACTTGGGCTTTATCTTAACGACTGACGGTAAGGTTTGTTCATTAACTTTAGAAATACAAAAGGTGAACCCCATCGTTCTTAAACGTTCAACATTATTAAGCAAATTAGTGGATAAAACGATATTAGATCTAAAATTTAAATTTATTACGATTTGTTTAGGGTCAACATTATAAGACTGAATTTTTTTATATAAAGCGGTTGCTGAAAATTTTTCTCTTTCAATTTCAATGAGCGGATAATCGATGATTAATTTACTATTCTTAATTTTACCTTGGTCAAGTTGAGAATAAGCGTTTAGTCCGTTGGCTGAAATATGTTTCATAATAATGACTTTAACATTTTGCTTATTACCGATGTTATAAATTTTTTCTTTTGTAAACAATAGTCGCTTGAAAATATTTGCCCTGATTTCAAAAAGGGTTTCGGTTAATGGTGTAAGCGTTGTTACGGCATCAATTAAAACATTAACTTCATTAGGCTGAATATAATTTTTTAGAATGGCAATTTCATTCACACGGTTATTTATTTCTTCATCTTCATTCGGATTAAAAACCTGAATATTGTTATAACCTTGATAAACATTAATTTGCTCCATAATTCGTTCGCAGGTTGATACTAGATAATTAACATCACAAGAGTGAACGCCATAAATTGAAACATCAGCGAAAGTTAAAATTTGATAATTACGATCGTTATAAATAATATCGTTAGGGATTAATTTTAACTGTTCCGATAATAATTTAAGGGCATCATTTTCACTTCTTGAAATGTGATGATTATTTTTATACATATCAATTAAATTTATTTCATTTCGATTAACCTTCATAAAAGCAGCGAATTTATTAGTTGGTGTTTTAAAGAAAATTACATCCTTATCCTTAAATAAATTTACTAACCGGTTTAAAATATTGGCTTTGATAATATGGCTAGCAGCGTTACCTGATTCAATTGGCACTTTATCGATTCCTAAAAAACTGAAAATAAAACAAAACCCAGTTTCAACATTTTTATCTTTAATAAAATTATCAATTGCATCATTAGCAAAACTAGCTTTAATAAAATGAATGTTTTCATAAATAATTGATTGCTGTAAACTATAACTACTAACAATTAAGTTTTTAATATAACTACCGATGTAAAATAATAATAACGCAACAAAATAATTAACAATAATATCAATTACATTTGCTAAATATAATTCTGTTGGAGTCATGAATAAAGCAATTAAAATATTAAGGATTGAAACAATTAAATAACCATAAATTAAATGGTGCATTTTCTTTAATTTAAATCACTCTAAAACATATAACATAAACCCAGTAACAACGATTGCAATAATGGGAAATAATAACGATTGAACCGATCAGCTATCAACATTAAAAGCAATGTTAGCAAGCATCATCGGAACAGCCCCAACATAAAATATGGTTGGTGAAGCTAACAGCCCAAAGACAAGGGTTAATGTAATGAAAATCGTGCTTATATACGTTCCGCCTAAAAAGTTTAAAATTAGAACGAAAATGAAAGATAATGATCCGATTAGTAATCCAATAAAACCATAAAAAATATTTTTTCTCACTTTACTTTTTAAAATCAATTTCTTGATAAACTTTTTTTGCTCTAAACTAGCAATAAGAAAATAAATAATTGTAAAAAAACATAAAGTTAAAAAAAGCATTAGAATGATTGATGTGAAAAACGATGAATCTAATATTATCTGCATGTCTTAATTATAATCAAACTTATTAAAAAACTTGAAACATTTATATGCTTCAAGTAATTTTTCTATTAATATACCTCTGCTTGTAACATTGGAATTGAATTTAAGTATGATGCCATTGTGTAAACTCATTCAAATTGTTCACTGAATGCTTCAACAATTTTCTTATTTAATTTTGCAATTGTTTTTGTTTCGTCTAAATGATATGCCATGAATTGCATGAAATCTGTAGGTGCCATTAGCATGATTCGTGAACCTTGTTTACTAAATTGAAATTTCATATCCGGTTCTCATTTACTAATGTTGGCTAATTGTTCTTGTGCATAAGGCGTTAGAAACATTCTCCCTTTGATTTGATCGTTATCATATACTTTGTGGTGTTTGTTAAAAGATTGTGCCTCCATGGCGTCTCCTTTAAGTCCAGGGATAGCGATCGCACTGTGTTTTGATCCAATAAACATATCAAGCTCAGGAAGAATGTGTGTATCCACTTCCATAAAAAGTGCGTTAACGTATTCTTGGCTACGGTTGTCTGTGCTAATAACTGAGTATTGTGCAAAGGTGATTGTAAATGGGTTATGGTTAATAACACCACTCAATGGTTGGTTCATTGACACCATTGATCCGCGTGACGCTCCATTTGCTCAATCTGAGTGATGGATTCATCATTCCACATCTTTTTCATTTAAGGTTTTATCTAATGCCTTATCGCTACAATCAATTCAATCAAGTTCTTTAATAAAATGCTTAAAAATTTCAGGAGCGTTAATGTTGTTCCCAATAAAACGAGCTAAATTTCGCATCTGGTTAACATAGTTAATGTAAAGAAGCCCGCTAATAATATCTAAAGCAATTGCTGCAATTAATGAATATTCATATCAACTTCAATCACCTAAACCATTAATCCCTGCGAAAACTAAACTAATAATCAAAAGAATTGTCGCGGTTAAAAATAAGCCCGGAATTCCAAATATTAAAAATGGTGATTTAAGCTTAAAGTATTCTTTACCCACATCAGTGTGACGAATACTTGCAAAGTACGATTTAACATTTTTTTTAAGTGATGCTTCAATTTCAACTTTGTAATCCTTATACGGTTTGGTTTCATTAAATTTATTTTTCATAATTTTATATCTTTCTATCCATAAAAAATTATAATAATTAAAAAGTAGAGCGCGCTCTACTTTTTAATTATTCTTCTGTTGTTTTTTCTACTTCATCAAATCCAAGTTCAATTTCCATTGTTCGACCGAACATATCAATCGCAATGATTGCCGTTCCTTTTGATGTGCTAATACTTTTAACTGTTCCAATTTGGCCAGTCATTTGACTACCCAATATTTTCACATTTTGATTAATTTCAAAATTACAAACATATTCTTTTTTAGATATTACAACTGCATCTTCGTGAGATTCAATTTTATGAATTCCTTCATCAACTTGTTCTTGACTTAGTGGTTCTTTGTTATTGTTATCTAAAATCTTTTGGATTTCTTCTTCTGAAACAGGAACCGGTTTCGCGTTTTTACCCGAAGAACCGACAATCCCAGTAATTAATTGGGTGTTACGAATCGTAAATCACGCTTCTTCTGTCATAATCATTTTAATGAAAATATAACCTAAAAACATATTTTTATTTTGGGTTTTAGTTCTTACATAGATAGTTTTGCCATTACGTGTTAAGGTTGATCAAACAACATTTTTCAAATTTTTGTTAATAGAAGAAGGCACATTATCTGCTGTAAATTCCTCAATTGTTTTTGTTTCTTCCTTGATAACTTTTATATCTTGAATTAAGTCATCTAATTTATAAGCTTTGATTTTGCTTTTTAAATTTTGTACTACTGAATCTTCATTACCACTTATGGTAGTAATAACATACCATTGCGATTGATCCATTAGATTATCTTTTTTTGCCATTGTATTTTTTCCCTTCTAAATTTGAAAAATATCTCTTATGATTTGTATTGCCGATTGAGTCGTACCATCGTCTGGTGGTGGCGCCGGTGGCGCTGGAATTAATGCTTGCACAGCCTGCGCAATTGAGTCAATTGCAAAGAAGATTAATGCTAGAAATAAAATCACTATTAAAACAATAATAAAATTTTCTAGTAATGATCGTTTGGTTGATCATGCAGTTCGATTGAATTCTTTGCCCATTCCAAAAAATCAACGTTTAAACTTATAACTACCCATTTCAAATTTTTCATAATACTCATTTTGAAGTGTTTCATATTCACCTTTAAATTTTATTACAACCGCTTCCCGTTCTGAACGATTTTGTTCATGAGCAAATTTGTAAGCGTCCTTTGTGTCATATTTAGAGCGTGTCGCTTTAAATTCTTTCTCTAATTTTTTGTTATTTTTTTTAGCAGTCAAAAACTTATTTTTAGCTTCATTGATTCGTTTTTCATAATCTTTCTTAGCTTCATTATTTTTTTCTTTTTTAAGTTGTAACTCTAAAGCTTCTTTAGTTAATTTTTTTTGCTTAGCTTTTTTTGCTTGCTTTAGTTTTTTCTTTTTCGCCAAGATTTTTTTCGCTTCTAATTTAGCTGCTTTTTTATCTATTTTGCTTGCTTTAACAACTTCTTCATTTGAAGTGCCTACAATATTATTGTCATTAGCCATTATCTTGCCTCCTTGTGAATCGTTGTTTTGTTGCATGTTGGACAAAATTTCTTTAATTCCAATCTCGTTTGTCTATTTTTGTTTTTTGTTGTGTGGTAATTTCTAGCCAGACAATCTACGCAAATTAACGTAACTTTACTACTCATAATATATACTATTTAATCCTTTTTTGCGCATTTATCTAACAAGCAATGTATGTACCATACATCTACTTGGTGAATTCCGGTGTTCTCTTTTTAATAAAAAGTCATTAATGAACGGAATACTAATAAAGGCTACAAACATTGAGAAGAACACTAATGCCGCTTGTCATTCGTGAACTTGATAGCCACTTTGGTTAGCAAACAATCCTCAAGCCATAACGTCGTTCGGATTCATAATTGCCTGAATAATGAAGGCGTAGAAGAATTGATAAAAGAATACTAACGCACAACCAATGACGGCGATTGGGGCGACAAACAAGAATCCAGGAACCTTATCTACCGGTATTTTTTTAGTGAACCGGTTGGCTATGGCACCCAAGATAACTAATCCATAAATCGCAAAGAAGAATAATGTCGGGAAATTACTAATGCCATCAACGTACGAATCATTGTTACTTATTGCACTCGGAATAATAAGAACGATTAATCAAAATATAGCGACTCCGATTCCTAGAATTAAACCTGATTTCAATTCGCCCCCATTGCGGCCCATTCGACCTAAAGCTGTGTGACGATAAATAACACCTTCATCAACCAGTGATTGATAAGAACGTAACGCTGCTGCACTTAAAGCATTTAGAACTCCTAAAATTGAGATCATAATGAAAACGCTTACAAAAGTATCAGCAATTGCATTACCGTTACTTATTAAAGAGAACAACCCATAAGCAGTTCCTTCGCCGGTTGCTAATTGGCCAACTGTTACAAATAAATAAAAGAAAGCACATAGAGCAATACCGATAACAATAGTTAATGGTACGTCTCGTTTTGGTTTACCCATTTCTGAGGATAAATTACCAACGCAAAGAAATGAATCAAAGGCAAATAAAATTGCCGGTATAGAAGTTAACACATTTGCAAAATTGAATGACCCCTCTGTTTCTGTAAACAGATTTTGAGTACCATCCGGGTTTGTCCCACTTGCATGCATTGCTCCAAAAATAATTCCACCTAAACCAATTATAATTAAAGGTATAAATTTTAAACTAGTTGCCACCACTTGAACATTGCCACTAACAACCGTTGATAAATAATTAAAAATTAGAAAAATAATAAGTATTAGAAATCCTAAGCATAGGATGCCGATAATGTTGATTGAGTTGGCTGCATTAAATACCTTTAATATTGATTCGATTGAATATACCGAAATTACTAATATTAAAATACCATAATAAAATAAAGGCATTGCCAATTTAACAAAACGACCCATTTTCTGTCCTAAAAGTCTTCTTGTTCATCCGGCTAAACCAGCCTTTGTTCGTGAAGTTGATCCAACCTCAGCAAAACTATATGCAGTTGCCATAACGATAATAGCTGATAAGATCCATGAGACAAGAATTCCAATCGAATTAAAATCATTAATATCAAAAACAGAACCATTCTTAAAGAATATTCCGATTCCGACAACAGAACCTATAAGCATCGAAATAGATGTTGCTAAACCTATTTTTTTAGTTGTTTTTCTAGATACAGTCATTTTGTCTCCTCTCAATTTAAAGTTTGGTAAATAAAAAAGGAGTCGTGCTCCTTTCTATATTAAATGTAATTAAATCAATATATTATATAATGAAAAAAAGTAAAATGTTATTTATTTATATTTTTTTGAATTGTTTTTTTTAAAAAGTGGACGCGGTTAATTACTGATTTCGTAGTAATCTTTAATTTATCAGCAATTTCAGGATTACTATAACCCTTTGATTTTAGGGTAACAATGTTCCTAGTCATATCATTTGATTCTCGTATTGCTAAAAAAACCGAATCCATTTTTTCCTCATTATCTATTGCTTGATGATACTTTTCAGTAACTAAATCAAGATTACCAATTGCAAACTCAAACTCTTGCTCGTGAGCGTGATTAAGAATATAATGCCCCTGATTTAAATGGTGGTGACAAAATCTTAATGTTTCCTGTTTTATCGAATTTATTAGAATCTGTGAAAATGTATATTTTCTTTGATTACAATTATAATTGTTAAGAACACGGTCAAAGCAAATATAACACAAACTATATAAATCCTCCCTTTCAATTGGTAAATTATAAAATTTTTGATTTACTGTTTTGTGGCTAACATTCAAACAGTAATTGAAATATTTTTTAAATAACACATCCTTAACTTGCGGATTGTTGCAATTGTACAAATAGACTAATTCGTTATCTTCCATATTATTTCCCCCCTAATATAATTATGGGGGAAAACTGGCGAAATAATTTTTGATTTAGTACCAAAAAACTATAAAAAAATTACCATTTTTCTATAGTTTTTTATTATTTAATTTGGTTTTTAGCATAGCTTAATATGATCCCGGCGGCGACTGAAGCGTTTAATGATTGAACATTTCCGTGCATTGGGATACGAATTTTAAAATCACAATTTTTTAGTAATAGTTGGGAAATGCCTTTTTGCTCATTACCTATTATGATAATAGATTTATTATCAAATTTTGTTTGATATAAATCATTGGAGTTTTCTAAAGCGCTGCCATAAACTCAGAAATTATGATCCTTTAATTTGGCGATCGCATTATTTAAATTGGCAACTTGAATTAAATTTAAATAATTAATAGCTCCCATGCTAACCTTTTCAACTATATCGTTGATTGGCGCTTGGTTATTTTTTTTAAATATTACAGCGTCTACTTGCATTGCTTCGCAAGTTCTAAGGATGGCTCCAAAATTATGTACGTCAGCGATTTCATCTAACACAACAATAATTGCTTTATCACTTTGATTGACTCGTTTAATTAACCAATCAAAGTTCATATAATCAATATTATTTGTTAGCCTTGTGGCAATACAACCCTGATGATTAACATTATAATCTAGTTGCTTAAACGTTTCTTCGTTATTTTGATAACTGATGGGAATCTTTTTAGCATTAGCTAGATCAACAATATTAGCTTGATATTTAAGCAAATAAATATGCGTAATTTTAACATTGTTATTAATGGCTTCAATAACCGCTTTTCGTCCTATTATTTGTGTTTTCATTACATCACCTTCAAATCTATTAATTTTTTTCTTAATAAGTCAGCAGCTTCGTAATTCTTAGATTTCATCTTGGCATCTCATTCCATAAGTGTTTTAATGGTTTCTTTGTTATGATTATTGATAATAATAATCCCTAAGATATCTAAACATCATAGCAATTCAGCTAAGATTACGTTCGTTTTATTATATTCCTTAGCACGGTTTAACTTGTTTAGATTTTTAATTAAATCCCTAATATAAGCAACGCCATTAGTAATATTTAAATCATCATCCAGTATATTAATAAACTTTTGCGACATTGCTAAAGGTAATTCTTGAAGTCTATTTAAGATTAAATTCGAGCGAGTTTGATTGATTGATAGTTGTATTTTTTCGATATCCTTTTTTGCTTCTAAAATTGCTTTATTATCATAATTTATTGGATTTCGATAATTTGATTGATAGAAAAACCAACGGATTGCATTGGTTGGATAATCTTCTAAAATATCCTTCATTAATATAAAATTATTTAATGATTTACTCATTTTTTCATTGTTGATATTAACGTGCCCAACATGCATTCATAAACGTGCTAATCCTTTATTGTATAGTGCTTCGTTTTGAACATTTTCATTTTCGTGGTGAGGAAATTTTAAATCAATTCCACCTCCATGAATATCGGTTTGTTCACCAATGTATTTGTTAATTAAAACAGCACATTCGGTATGTCACCCCGGTCTACCTTGTGATCATGGAGCATTTCATTGAATTCCATCTGATGTTTTCTTTCATAAAACAAAATCAGTGGGATTCTTTTTATCGTGATTAATTTCGATTCTTTTTCCAATTTTTTGGGTTTCAATTTTGCGATTACTTAAAGCACCATAATTACTAATAGAACCCGTATCAAAATAAACATTTCCGTTTACAACGTATGCCGAATTATTTATTACCTGTTTATTAATGTATTCAATTATAGATTCAATGTTCTCACTCACTTTTGGATTGGCCATCTTAACAACGTTTAGTCGCTTCATTATTTCCTGATAAGCAATTGTGTATTCACTCGATAGTTCTAATTCATTTCGCTTCTGCTTTTTTGCTTCGTTAATAATTTTATCATCAATATCTGTTATATTATGAATATATAAAACTTCGTGTTTCGTTGCCATTAGAAATCTGTTTAGAACATCAAAAACTATTAAAGGGCGCGCATTCCCAATGTGAATATGATTATAAACCGTAGGTCCACAATTATAAATATTGATCTTATTTTTTGTTATTGATATTTCTTTGTTTGTGTAAGAATCATATAATTTCATACTAACCCCTTATTGAGCTTTTGTTTTATTTTTGATTTTCAATAACGAAACTAAGCCGCTAAAATTTTTAACCATCGT
This sequence comes from Ureaplasma sp. Hg2, assembly GCA_021378525.1. Classification (GTDB taxonomy): domain Bacteria; phylum Bacillota_I; class Bacilli_A; order Mycoplasmatales; family Mycoplasmoidaceae; genus JAACJV01. The sequence continues at coordinate 26,251 of JAACJW010000012.1, forward strand.
TTTAAGCTCGACTTTTGAAATAGCCCCAACATTCTTCTTGTAAAAAGAACTTTCATAGAAAGCGTAACTATTTATTTCGCGAGTAAATTCACCCACGATTTCGTGCGCCTTAACTCGATCATGAACTTCAAATAATAATTGTTTAACGTTATCTAAAACAAGTAATCCAGCTCAAACCGAAATGGAATCGATGTGATGTTCTAGGTTACCCTCCTCCTTTATTTGACGAATCACTTGAATCACCGCTTCTTGCACGACCTCAATTTCCTGATTGGTTTTTGGTTTAGCAATCGCTTTATAAGGTTTGTAAAGCTGCTTTGATGAATAATGGAAATGACGCCCTTTAGTAACAAAATATTTAACTCAAACATCTTCAAAGCCTTTGCTTGAAAATCTAAACTTAGCTTTTTTAAAATATTTAGTATTTCATATTTTGGTGCTACATCTATTATCTATCGCATAAATCATCGCTTCACTTAATTCATAATAATAAGCATCTTCAAAATTCTTTAACGTTACTTTACGTTTTATTTTATCGTAAAACTTATCTTCCACATATGTAGTAAAAGTTAAAAAATCAACTTTATTATTTAAGATATTTGTTAATCTTTCCCGTGACTCTACAAGTATTTCATCGCCTGAACCTAAAATTCAAAAATAATCGTCCGTACAAATGTCAATCCCGATGTTTTTACACATTCCAAAACCTTGCTTGGTTTCATTTTGATGAATAATTACATTTTTATCATTTGCTTTAATGTCATTTAATTTATTAGTTGATTCCTCAGATAAAATATCATTAATAAAATATATTTTCTCATCTATAAATCGCTTTCTTATGGAATCATAAGTTTTAACAATTGTTTCCATAGAATCGTTAATGATAACAACAAAACCTAATTTATACATAATCTTCACCTCGTACTATGTTAAATAAATATTTGCGGATATAGTATTTTAGAAATAACTTTTAAACTATCCAAAACTAAAATACATATATAAGTCGCATTTTTATAAAAACTTATTATATTCTATCAAAGAAAAAAAACATTGCAAGATAATTAACGAAAATACGAAACTTTTAGTCCACATTAATAAATTACGGCGTTTTAATAACCAACTTAATCTATCGCCTTCGATTGTTAAATGCTTTCCATGCAAGATAATCTTTGCTATGTTTTAATTTTGTTTTTTTGAATTCAGGGTTTTGTAAAGTGCTACCACTATTAAGATAAATTTGATTTTTCTTAATAGCTAATCCACAATATATTTCCTCAAAAATTTGGTCAAAAGGTCTTGTTTTTTCAGCGTTGTTAAGAGCCAAACAATTTTCTAGTTTCACAGCTGAAGCCAATAGAAATCAATAATATTCCTCTAATTCAATTAATGATGGTTGGTCTATTTTTAAGAGAAATAAGAGTGATCTTCCCACTTGTTCAAGACGTTGAATAGCCTTCCTATTAAAAGGCATATTCGATAAAATACGAATCTCTTTTCTAATATTTTGGGTATGAAAAGTTGTAACTTCATTGGAAGCCCTTATCAGCGCTCCTTCATCTATATCGACAGTATTCATAACATTTAAAGCAATTTTTATATCTGCAATTAAAAAATGATCCTTAGCTTTGTTATAATTCAATATTTCGTATTTTTTTCGAGTCGCATGAGCATCACAATATGGTTTAAACCCTTGAAATATAATAAGTCTATTTTCAGGTTTATACAATCATTGCTCAACGCAATTTGGACTTTCTAATTCTAAATTCTGATAATTACAACAAGGTTTTGGGTTTTGGGTTAATAATTGATGTCTCATATAATCATATGTATTACGATCGACGATTTTTCATAAACGAACTGGTAATTTTTGCTTCATTATTTAACCCCTTTTACTCTTGTTAGCTAATTATTTAGTACCGAAAATTCTATCGCCAGCATCGCCTAAGCCTGGAACAATATATCCGTTTTCATCAAGTTTTTGATCTAAGTCAGCTATATATATTTCGATGTCAGGGTGCGCTTTTTCTAATGCTGCTAGGCCTTCAGGAGCTGCAACAATGCATATAAATTGAATTGATCTTGGGTTTGCTTTCTTAACAATGTTAATCGCTTCTATCGCACTTCCACCTGTTGCTAGCATCGGATCTAAAACTATAACGTTAGATTCAAAAATATTTTTTGGTAATTTACAATAATATTCAACAGGTTTAAGTGTTTTTTCATCTCGGTATAAGCCAATATGTCCGATTGAAGCTGATGGAATTAACGACTTGACGCCGTCCGCCATGCCCAATCCCGCTCTAAGAATTGGTATTATATTTATTTTATGACGTAGTTTGTAACCGGTGGTTCTTGCCACGGGAGTCGTAATAGGCAACTCACGAATTGCATAGTTTTTTGTCGCTTCATAAACCATCAATTGGGTTAGTTCTTCTAAATTAGATCTAAATGCTGCAGCACTAGTATCTTCTTTTCGCATTCTTGTTAGTTTATCTTTTACTAGGGGGTGATTAATTATTTTATGCATATTATTCTCCTTATGATTATCTTAATTATACTATTTTAACTATAAAATGTATCGCTAAAACATTATATCTAAATATCTGGAAAAATAATCAAAAACTTCACCTAATATCTAATAGATTATGAAAAAATAAATCCCAATAATTACATCGAATTGCTTTCTTTTAATCTATCTATGGAATGATTGCATATTTTCATGCACTGGTGTCGGCGATGTTGTAATTTGTATTTCCATCTTTGCCATTTTATTTCTAGATAAAATATAAATTTCTTTAATTCTTGATTTAATTTGTATTTTCCTATATAAAATAAATAATTTTTCATTACATAAAGAATATGTGATATTGGCTATATTTTGCCTAAATTGTTGTTTTTATATCCTTTTTTAAATATTAGACTTTTGTTTATTTCTAAAAAATTTATAATTAAGTCATTATCATAGGAGGAATCATGGAAACTAATATATATCATGAAATAATCATCAACGTAAAGTTATCACCCAAGAAAATTTCACTAAAATACAACTTAATATTAGTTGAACACGAGGTTCCAAGCAGACATGCTTTACATCATTTTACTCCAAAATGTTCGTTAAACCCTTCTAAGCAAATACATGAATATCATTTGATTGGCAAGAGTGTCGGTGAATATTATGGGCACTTAACATTCAAGTCATCAAACGTATGAAAAAGCGAATGAATTGATTGCTCTAAAACGAGTCTTGCAGATACTTTGATAACTTTTTTAGTGAAACATAAAAGTTATGAATTATTTGATCCTATTTATGCCGCTTTAAAACAACAATACAAGGTTAATTCAATTGTAATTGTAGATCCGCCTTGATTCAAACAATTGTCGCGTTATTGTGTTGCTAAAAAGGAAATTATTAAAATAGAAAAAGGAATCGTTTTAATAAATCAAGATTCCTTAGACAATAAAGAACGTTTTACTAGTTCAAAAAGAATTTTTAAATCAGAAAAGGAAAATTTAAAAACAACCGAATCCAGAGCGGGATTATGACGACGTCAAAAAAAAGTTGATAAACTTAATGATTTGCTTCCAGAAATAAATTCGAATGTTCTATATTATAAAAAAATAGCTGGCATTAAATCTAGCAAACTTGAGGTTGAAAAGAATAAATTGAATATCGCTAATATGAAGCAAAGGGATTTAATAGCACAAATCAAAAGTGGAAACGCCAAGATTTTTTTAGATGATAAAGTTAAAAAAATTATTACCGCCGAAAACATAAGTGACCCCATTGAAGCGCCGGATCCAACAAACAAAACAAAACTTTTTAAAAGAAGAACAACTAAGCTACTGCCGACTGCTGAATTGGATGTTGAAAATAGAACAACTGAATTGCAACCGACTGAAAAATTAGAAGTTAGTTCTAAAAACAAAACTGTTAGATTACATCCGACTGAAAAATTAGAAGTTGGAACTAAAAACAAAACCGTTAGATTACAACCGACTGAAAAATTAGAAGTTAGCTCTAAAAACAAAACTGTTAGATTACATCCGACTGAAAAATTAGAAGTTGGAACTAAAAACAAAACTGTTAGATTACATCCGACTGAAAAATTAGAAGTTAGTTCTAAAAACAAAACTGTTAGATTACATCCGACTGAAAAATTAGAAGTTAGTTCTAAAAACAAAACTGTTAGATTACAACCGACTGAAAAATTAGAAGTTAGCTCTAAAAACAAAACTGTTAGATTACATCCGATTGAAAAATTAGAAGTTAGTTCTAAGAACAAAACTGTTAGATTATATCCGATTGAAAAATTAGAAGTAAGTTCTAATAACAAAACTGTTAGATTACATCCGACCGAAAAATTAGAAGTTGGAACTAAAAACAAAACTGTTAGATTACAACCGACTGAAAAATTAGAAGTTAGCTCTAAAAACAAAACTGTTAGATTACAACCGACTGAAAAATTAGAAGTTGGAACTAAAAACAAAACTGTTAGATTATATCCGACTGAAAAAT
>JAACJW010000013.1 GCA_021378525.1 Ureaplasma sp. Hg2
AGGTTTGATATTTTATTTATGCTAATATTCATTATTACATTATTAAAATACAAGCAAAAATAACAAGGATTACTATCAAACACCCAGAAAAGGAATATTATGGGTTTAATAAAATCCCGGTTTTCAAAAGAGAACAAGGAGATAAAATTTATTATTTCGAAAGATAACATTTATTAAAAGAATAGAACCTTTGCCTAAAAAGCAAAGGTTTATTTTTTGTCATATATCACTTTTTTCAATTGATTAACTTAAATCCATTTACTTAAAATCCATTTACCTTTACAATAATTTTGATGGATAACAAAATAAATTATTATCAAGTGTTAGAGCTTGATGAGTCTGCATCGGTAGCAGACATAAAGCAAGCTTATCGAAAATTAGCAATGCGGTATCACCCTGATGTAAATCACGATGAAGACGCATCACAAAAATTTGAGGAAATCAAATTAGCGTATGAAATATTGCAAGATATTAAAACTAAAGAAATCGATCGAGAGGCTCATAGTTTTTATAATGCATATGATGTTTTTAGCGATTTTTTAGCACGAGCTAAAACAATGAGGGAGGAATCCTTTCAAGAAAATATTTTTGTTAAATCCTATGCCGACGTGAAGCAAAAAACCAAGGTTTTAAAAGAGGAAGAAGATAATTGAAAAGAAGTTATTAATGATGCTGAAAATGAAAACACATTCAATCATCAAACGATAAGAGATGCAATAATCAAAAGTTTCATTGAAGAGATAAACAATCAAAAAATTAATCTATTTGATGTTTATTTACGAATCTATATGGATAAACAAATCCTAAACTTAAATAAGTTATCTTATGAAAAGAGACGTATTTTTTTAATGAAACAGGAGATTTATATTAATGCAATTAAGCGAGAACAAGATTATTTAGATTTTATTAAATACGTAAATAAATATGGTGATTTTGATATTAACATTAATTTATTTATTGACCCTTCATTAGTTAATTATAAATTTAATGAATCAATTAGTTATCAAAGTTTAAAGCCTTGTTGACGTTGTGAAGGGCTTGGCTGCGAATATTGCGATCAAATTGGTTATGTTGAAAAAGAACAAACATATCGCATCCAAGCTGATTTATCTAAAAGTAATAAACGTAAAGTTGTTATTCGAGGTAAGGGCCATGAAACTCAATGAGGCAAGGGGAATGTGAATATTAAAATAATTGTTAAAGCTAACTTATTAACAAACACAGGAACTGCAACTAAATTAGAGATAGAGCCTTATAAAAAGTATAGCGCTGAATTAAACAGCCAAGCGATGCAAACAAGTAGTAAGGTATTAAGTTATTGTTGCCAACAAGCGAATGAAATGTATCGGTTAGCTAAAGAGAACCCGAAACTAAGTATTCCATTAGGCATTCTAATACTTGCTGTGATTATTTTATTAGCTGCGTTATTATAAATATTCCTTATGTTATGTTGTTATCATATAATATGTATGAGGTAACATAATGGATATCACGTTTACAGAAACCGTTAAAGAAGAAATATGCCAATTAGAATATCAACCGCATTGCATGAAAGCTTTGTTGTTGGCTTTTATTAAAAACAACATGGCAATTTCAATGCGTAACAATGACCTTCATTGAGAACTTAAAACACAATCTGGTCATATCATTAGATTACTTAAAAAAATTATGACTTCATTATATCCTGAGGTTGTTTTTCATATTTTATATGGAGACAGAAAATCAGCTAAAAATAAAACCCAATATAAAATCACTTTATCAAACGGTCTAGAAAAAATCGAAAATGATTTAGGCTTATATGGAACTGAAAATATTTTACTTGAAAAGGAATGTTGCAAAAGAGCATACATAGTTGGCGTATTTTTAGCTTGTGGGAGTGTTTCATCGCCTTTGAATGTTAAGTATCATCTTGAACTACGGATGAGCAATCTAACACTAGCAACCGAGGTGTCTAATATATTATTGAACTTCAATATTAAAAGTAATATTTTAGAGCGACGCCAAAAGCAAGTGCTATACATTAAACGATCTGAATTAATTTCTGATGTTCTAAAAATAATGAACGCAACTAAAGGAATGTATGAATTTGAAGATAGTAGAATTGAACGTGACTTTAGTAATTCATTACAACGTTTAAATAATTTAGAGGTTTCAAATATCTCTAAAACTGTTGTGGCGGCTCAAAAACAAATTAGATGAATCAAAGGTTTAAAAATAGCCGATTCTTATAGTAAAGTTGATTATAAACTTTCTTGTTTTTGTGCTTTAAGAATAAAAAACCAAGATGCCTCATTGGCGACCTTGGCTAAATTAATGGGAGAGAAATACAATATTGAAATAACTAGAACAGGGCTAAACCATTATGTTAAACGGTTAGAGAATTTGTATGAGTTATATGTTGATCATAATTAGTGATTAAATCAAATTGAAATATTCGTGACTATTTGCTTCAAAAGTAAGAATGTGGAATCCTTTTTTTAATTTTATATAGTGCTTCTTAGTTATTTCGTTTATTTTAATTAAACGATTTTTTTTGCTTTTCATGAAGTCATCACCTGATTGAACATAAAAAACATTCGTTTCAGGATTCCCCATTTCTTTTAAAAGGACTCTTCACGCTTTTCTAAATGACATTCAAGAAGCCAAGGTTACTTTGGTACTATATTTATTATTGGAATTCATTTTTGCAATTCGCATTAATATTTTATTACTTGTTAGTTTGTTGTTAAAAGGTGAAAAAACCCTAGTATCAATATTACTAAAAAAAGTAAAGCCAGTTTTAAAGTGAGTGCTGATAGCTTGCTTAATTGATATCGGGGGCATTCGTTTCACTTCATAAGGCATATTACAACCGATTACTTTATTCACACTGCCAGCATATTTTTTGTTATACAAAATAATTAGGGCTGTACCTCATGATTCGCCAAAAAGAATGATGTTTTTAATTTGCGGCATTTCGTTTTTTAGGTAATTTACTATCTGATGTAAATCGCGTAAGTAAGTTCGATAATTTCGAGCTGCTTTATTTTTGTTGCTGCCTTGGGCTCTTTGATCATATGAAAAAAGATATTTATTATCAAAGGCAGGATCATCAAAGTATTCAAGCATATTGATCTCACCATTTAATCCGTTAACAAAAATACATAAAGTATCTGTGCTACTAACGATTGGTTCAACCATAATAGTAGGAACAGCTAATTTTATTTTATTAAATTTAATTTGAGTTTTGCTAATTCTAGCTTTATTAAAACGTTTCATATTTTCCTCCTAGATAATATCTTGAAATCAGATATCCTTTATTTTAAATGTTTTGTTATGTAAATAGTTAAGTATTCCAGCATCACTTGTGAATGTGAAAGTTAGTTTATAAGATGCTAAAGCTTGATATTTATATCTCGAATCTTTATTTACGGACTTGTCAGTATACTTTCTTTCGCCTAATAAAGGGTGATTAATAAAGTTCATATGAGCTCTGATTTGATGGGTTCGACCGGTCATTAACTCAATTTCTAAAAGACTATACTTTTGATTGAACTTCCAAGTTTTATATTTGGTAATGATTTCTTTACTATTTTTAACCTGGTCTAAGCTGACATACACTTTGTTCAATTTGCTATCTTTATATAAATAATGATGCAACGTATTACCCTTAGGTGTTAATTCGCCATGAACAACACAAAGATAATATTTCTTTATTTCTTTATTTCTTAATTTTTCATTAAGAATTTTTAATGCTTCAGCATTCTTAGCGGCAATTACAATCCCACATGTGTTACGGTCAATCCGATTAACCAATGAGGGCTCAAAGCTATGTTCGTTTTTAGGATCTCATTCTTGCTTGTCATATAAATAATGTTTCATCCGGTTTAATAACGTATCAACCGTATGGCTATTGTCCTCATGAACAACTAAACCTGGTGGTTTATTAATGATTAAAACATTAGCGTCTTCATAGACAACTTTAATGTTGCTAGAAACACTTAAGAAATCAAAGTTTTTATCAGTATCAAAAAAACTTTCTGGTAGGAAAATTTTAATAACATCACCAACAATTAATTTATAATCAATGTCGACTTTCTTATTATTTACTTTGATATCTTTTTTTCTAAGAGTCTTGTACATTGTGACACGAGACAGTTTTGGAACGGCTTTTAAAACAAAGTTATCAAGACGTTGATTAGCGTCATTAGTTTGGATAGTGAATTCTTTTAGCATTAGTTATCTATAAACGGCGCAAAGTTGAGATTCGTGCCGCACTCCTTTATATCAATTAGTTCTAAATATTTATCAAGAGTTTTAGAAACCTCTTTGTGGGTTGTATAAAGTGAAGAAAGATCAATATACTGTAAGTACATCAAACTATTGCTTGCAACTAATACTAGTGAAACGAAACCATCTAATTTTTTATCAGAGACAAAACTAAAAATCGGCGCCTTCTCAATCACAATAAAAAATTTATTTAAAAACAAACTGAAATCAATAAGGTAGGTTTGATAGTCTTTTTCATTATTTATTTTTGCACAAGTAAAACAATTTTCTTGGCCTCTAGCTTCGAAGTATTTTAATTTGCTAATATATTTAATTTTCATATTATTGGATTCAAAACTACTAATAGCAATAGATTCAATTGTAATTCGATTAAAATAATTTAATGGTTTATTATGAACAATTAAAGGTTTTCTTTTTTTGAAAGTCGGTGTTCAAACAACGTTTCAATCAATTTCATTTTCCTTAGGAATAAATGGTAAACGGGCCTCAATATTATTTAATAATTTTAGTCCATCTTGATTAAGCTTAATAAACAAATACATTAAAATACGAGCCCGACTAATCGGATCCATCATGCGATGTAAATCCACGTATATATTAGAAATAATAGCTAATTGAGTCAGAGTGATGTTTTGCTTAAAGCAAAACTCATCTAAATGGTAATAATCATAATTCATTTTCTTAAGTCCCATTATTTTATGTAGTTTATCAATGCTCTTATTGCTAAAGGTTACAACGTTAGCCGTTCCAATAAAATCGATTATTTCTTGATGTGCTTTTTCAATCTTCAATTGGTTTGTAAAAAAGTTGTCATCAACTTTAAGATTACCTTTAATTTTTGAAGGGATTGATGCCTCGGGGTTACATCATAAATCAATATGGGAAATTGGTGCGGTTTTAGAAATTTTATAAGCCGAAAATCTAATGAGTTTCTCTCGTCCCCCAACAGCAATAGTAATTAGCTCAATGAAAACAATATTTTCACTAGCGAACATTTCCTTTAAATTTAATAATTTCATAATAATATATATTATCACACTAATAATATATTACGTAGTAATATAAAACTTAAAAATTCACTAAAAATAATTGGTTATTTACTAAACTCGTTATGAATAATACGTATCAAGAGGCATCTTGCCTACTAGATTCATATCAAAAAGAACCTAAAGCCTAAATTCTATGAGAATTAATAATCAGTTTTAAAAGCTAACTAGACAAAAATAAAATGTATCCTGTTGGGATACATTTTAATTAATTTATAGTTATCATTAATCTTCAATTTTATCAATATTTCGATTGGTTTTTCTAATGACAACATCAAAAGCTTTGATTTTATTTTTAGCTGTAATCAAGTGTTTGTCTAAAGCTTTGTGAGCAGATTCAAGAATCGCATCAGATGCTATCTTAATTTTTTCAGCATGTTTAATAATATCGTTTATATTTTTATCAATATTTTTGAACGAGTTTTCTAAAATTTCGGCTTTCATTTTATCAAATTCATTTACGATATCCTGCTTTTGTTTAAAGTTAATCTCAGCATCGATAATGCTTCTACGTTTTAAGGTAATGAATTTAATTAAACCAAGAAAAGGAATCATGGCAACAGGTCTAACGATAAACATGTTGTCGTAGCCAGAGACGGATTTAATAATGAAATCTTTTTTTGGTTCAAGTTCACTAACTAGTAAAGCATAGGTTGAATTCAAATTGTTACGATTTTTATCTAATGTTTCAAAGTGATCGCTATTTCTTGTTTTACCAGTTGTTGACTCAGTCTTAGCTTCAATCGTAACTGAATCGATAACACTCTTGTCCATGTTAAGGATTTTATAAATAAAATCAGGTTTAGTGCCACCAATTGATTTGGTTGTTTTATCTAACGAAACATCGTTATCCATCCCTAAACATCGATCGTATTCTTGGGCAATTCAGCTTTCTAACTCTTCACCAATTAATTTGATGTTTGTTTGGTCTCTTTCTTTTAAACGATTTAAATGTTCAGTCTTCAGCTCACTAATTTTATGGGCGTACATATTTTGATCAGACAATAGTTTTTGTTCGATGATCTGGTTCTTTGTTGATAAACTATTGATTTGATCATTATATTTATCCTTAGTCGCTAATCTAATGTTTTCAAGTGCAACTTCAAATTTTGCTTCTTTAGCAGCGTATTCGCTTAGCACTTTATTGTTCGCAATTTGGATATCTTTAGCCTTAGTAGCTTTTAGCGTTTCTAATTGAGAAGTCAAATCATTATTTTTTTTAATATTTTCAGATTCTAATTCACTTTTTAGAACTCCTTGTTCTAAAATATGAGTACGTTTCAACCCTTCAATTTCAGCGCTGAGTTTAGTATTACGTTTATTAATACTAACGAATTCATCACTAACTTTAAATTCGTTAATAATTTTATCGTGTTGGGCATTGATTTCCTTTTCGATGAATAATTCTCGCCCTGCTTCATAAGCAATTCGAATACTTTCCTGAATACCTTCAAGATTATTTTTATTGATTGAATTTAGCGCAATATAATCTCCGGGTTTAGCATCTTCAGTAATTTCAAAAGTTCATTTGTTAATGTCTTTTATTTTTATTTTTATTTCTTTCATAATTATTGTCCTTAATAATTTAATAAATTAATTTTATCATAACGTAGCGGAATGATTTTATTATCTTAATTGAAAACGTTATCTTTATAGATAACATGTTTAGAAATAAAAAACATTATGTTTTTAGATACTAATATCTTTAACATAATGTTTCATCAAGTTTTATAAACTAAGCTATTTAATTTCACCAATTGCTTGATCAATTGCAAGTAGATCATTTGATTTATTAAATAATCCAGCAACTTTAATTCACTTGTCTTCTTCTTCGATTTGTTCGGTCACGAACCATGAATTAAAAATGATTGTTCGATAATCATTAGTTTCATAAGCTACTGCTTGGATCTTGTGAATCATTGCAGTTACATCTTTTTCGTGTTCAAACGATGCTGAAGCCATTTCCAAAGCACTTTTAGGGGCCTTGTGAGCAATCATAATTTCCTTATTAACCTTTGGTTCAACTTGAACGCTTAACATGTAATTGAAGAAGCGATTAGCATGTTCTAATTCTTCATCACCTGATACCTTTAAAAATTTTCCTAGATTAGGCATTCCTAATTTATAGGCTATTGCAGCATATTCGTGATATAGAACGGCTGAACCAATTTCTGCATTTCATTGGTCAACTAATAATTCACTCATTTTTTTGTCCATAATTAATCTCCTATTAATATTTTATACTTATATTCTATAATAGATTTTAATCTACAAGGGGCACGACACACGTATTTCACTATATTAGGATGAAGCTAAAAATAACCCTATCGGTTTACGATTCCTGAAACAAGGTGAAGCGACATACTTAACATGTTTTAAAAGGAGAATATTTTAGTAATCATTAAATAATTATAATGACGCAAAAATGGTTTTAACATAAGTAAAATCTACTATGTTATATAGTTTAAAATTTTGAAATCATTAATAATGTATAAAATTGCTATATAGTTTGATGATTTGGTTGTCTTCGTTACTAGTTTAGATACTAAAAAATGATATACTTTATTAAAACTTAATAAATAAAGGGTAAGAGAAACTGAAATGACAATTATTCTACCGATCAAACCAAATGAAGCCTTTGCGATTCTAAAAGGTGAAAAGCAGTGGATTTATCGAAGACGTAAACCCAAACAACCAATTGATAAAATTTTGTTGTATTGTTCAAAGCCGTTTAGCATGATTATTGGCGAATGCGAAGTTGAACCAGACATACGTGAAGATGAAATTAATGAATTATGAAATTCCACATGAAGGGAGGCAGGAGAACCAGAAATTCTATATTTTGCCTATTTTAAAAATAAAACTAATGGCTATGCGTTTAAAATCAGTTCATATAAAGAATATAAACCATATCGTTCGATTCAAGAATACGGACTTATAGCGCCGCCGCAAACTTTTGTTTATGTAAAGGCAAAAAATTAGTTAATCTAAAATTATTTCAAGAGGAATAATTTAAAGCGAGAAACAATGGAATAATAATTTTATAATAAAAGGATTAAAAAATATATTTATTGGTGATTTGTATTTACAAGCACGCAATAAATATTGTATAATTAGTACCATACACAAGTGTATGGTTATTTTTTGACTTTCTTGATTTGTATATATATCATAAAAAAAGACTAATATGCATTTAACGCTTAAAGTTGTTATTAAAAGCGTGCGAGCCTTATATTGAGTATATATAATTGAAATATAAGCATAGGAGATATTATGAAAATTTTAGTTGTGGGGTCAATCAATATTGATCAAGTAATTGAATTGAAACGTTTCCCTAACGTTGGTGAGACGTACACAGGAAAATCATTGAATTATTATTCTGGGGGCAAAGGCGCTAATCAGGCTGTTGCCTTATCTAAATTAGGATGCGATGTTAGTATGATGGGCAAAGTGGGTGATGACCCACACGGGAAGCAAGGAATTAAAACATTGGGTAAATATCATGTTAAAACTGAAAAGGTTTTGTGTGACCCGACTGCTAACACCGGGTTGGCTTCTATTTATGTAACCGACAAAGGCAATAATGAAATTGTTTTGGTGCCAGGGGCTAACTATAAATTAAGCATCAAGGATATTGATGACAATATTGAATTTATCAAACAATTCGATATAGTTGTTGCTCAATTTGAAATTCCAATCGAAGTAGTTAAACATTTATTTGAGGTGACAAAGAAAAATAATATTATGTCAGTTTTAAATCCAGCTCCAGCGCAATATATGGAGGATGACTTTCTAAAATTAGTGGATTTCATTATTCCAAATGAGACTGAGCTTAAGATTTTAACTAAAAGTCAATTTTCATATAACGAAACAGATATTAAAAAAAGTATGGATTTCCTTTTAGAAAAAGGAGTGAAAAATGTAATTGTGACGTGCGGTGATAAAGGAGTTTATTTCGCTGATCGGAATACATTCAAACACATCGACGCACAAAAAATCACCCCGGTAGATACAACTGCAGCAGGGGATAGTTTTATTGCAGGATTCATATCTCAATTAGTTAACACGCAATCATTTATCAATTGTATTGAATATGGTGTAAAGGTAGCTTCTATTACAATAACTAGAAAAGGGGCTCAAGAATCAATCCCCACATTTGATGAAATAAAGGAGTAATTACTATGTATAAAAATAAAAATATGATTCTAAATAGTGAATTAAATAAATGAATTGCTCAACTTGGCCACACTCAAACTCTAGTAATAGCAGATGCTGGGTTACCGATTCCCAAAAATATGCCATTAATTGATTTGGCCCTTGTGGTTGGAACTCCTAGTTTTGAAGAGGTTTTCAATGTAGTCATTTCTTATATGGCAGTAGATCAAATTACATATTGTAAGGAAACTAAGGAAGATAATAAAAAAACTTTTGCTTTATTAGAAAAAAGTGGAATCAAGTTAAATCAATTGAAAAATCATGAAGAATTTAAAGTGGCAACCAAAAATTCTTCTATGATTATAAGAACGGGTGAGGTCAGCGCCTATTCTAATGTTATTGTGCATGCAGGAGTTAATTTCTAATGGATGAAAAAGTTTTAGAAATTCTTCATGTAAAGAAATATTTTGGGCCAGTGAAAGCTTTACAGGATGGGACGCTTGATGTTTATAAAGGTAAATTAACTGTCCTTATGGGAGAGAATGGCGCCGGAAAATCAACTTTGATGAATGTTGTTACCGGATTGCTTAAACCCAATGATGGCGAAATTAAGCTATATGGGAAGAAAGTTTCTTTTGACTCGATTAATGATTCGCTTAAAGCTGGAATAGCTATTATTCATCAAGAATTAAGATTAGTAGAAGAATTGACTGTTATGGAAAATATTTTTCTTGGATGTGAGGTTGTCAATAAATTAGGAATTCTTAATAAGCCTTATATGAGGTCGGTAGCCAGAAAATATTTGGATATGTTAGATTTAAATTTTAGTGTTAATACAAAAATTGCTAATTTATCAATAGCTAAACAACAAATGGTAGAAATTGCAAAAGCTTTATCAAAGAAAGCTGACATCTTGATTTTAGATGAACCAACTAGTTCGATAGGTAACGAAGAAACCCAAAAGTTATTTAGTATTATAAATAAATTAAAAATTAGTGGTAAATCTATGATCTATATTACACATCGTATGGCCGAAATTAAAGCTATAGGTGATTATGTAACTGTGTTTAGAGATGGAAAATTTATTTTCCAAAAACCTATCGAGGATACAAATGACAAAGAAATCATTAATTCAATGGTAGGACGTGAATTAAAAGAGCAATTTCCAACCAAAGTAGCAAGAGAGACAAAGACAATTTTGGAACTCCAAGGTATCTCTTCAAAATGGCATCATAATGTTAATTTGGAAATTAAAAGCAATGAAATCCTAGGCATTACAGGTCTAATTGGTGCTGGGAGAACAGAGCTAGCAAAAATCATTATTGGAGATTTGGTTAGAAGTAGCGGTAAAATATATTATAATAATAAAATATTTAATTCTGGGCATCCTGGTGACGCCATAAAACATGGTATATTTTATTTATCGGAAGACAGAAAAGTTGAGGGGTTACACGTTGATAAATCAATTCGTTTTAACGCCACATTATCTTCTTTGAAACGTTGCTATTTTCCTTATACTTTCTTTGTTAATCCTATAAAGGAGAAGAATTTTACTAATGCTAGTATTGAAAGAATGCGGATTAGAACACCAAGTGAAAAACAAATAATTAGTAATTTATCTGGTGGTAATCAACAAAAGGTAGTTATTGCGAAAGGCCTACTAACTAAACCTAAAGTATTTATTTTTGACGAACCGACTCGAGGCGTAGACGTTGGTGCACGTAAAGAGATATACGATATTATGCACGAATTAAAGAACCAAGGCGTGGCAATCGTTATTATTTCAAGTGATATGCCAGAGGTAATAGGATTGTGCGATCGTGTAGTAGTGATGTATGAAGGAAGAATTGGTCCTTCGTTATATGGCGATCAAATAACACAAGAGAAAATAATGACTAAAGCAGTCGGAGGGAATTAATAATGGAGATAACATTAACAAATTATTTTAGTAAACTTGAAGAAAATTATGTGAAACATCAAGAATCAAGAATAACAAATTTAACTAATATAAATAAAATTTCTCTTGAGAAGAAATATGATTCGCTATTTCAAGAAATTGTTTTACTGAATAATCTTATTTATTCCGAAAAAGATAAAAAGAACAAACTTGATTTTAAATTTAAAAGAGCATGTGATAAATTAGAAGCAAAGTTTAGTTTTCAAAAAATAGATGAAACACAATATGCTGAAAAGATAAAAATATTAAAAGATAAAAATGACGAAAAAACTTTAAAACTTGAACAAAGTACAAAAATAAATATTGCTAAATATGAAGCCAAAATTAAAAGCAAGGAATTATCTACACGTAGCAAAACTAAAAAGCTAAAGGAAAGGCTTTCTAGTAGAGAAAATAGTATGCAAAAAATCGTAGATAAAAAATTAGAGGAGAAAGTATCTTTGCTAAAAGTGCCTAAGCAAAAGTATGATATTAGATTTAATAATTTACAAAATGACTTAAAAGTGGGCATTGCAGACATTGATAAAACGTATAATGAACAAATTATAAATATTGATAATTCAGCAAATTTTAGCGATGTGGCTAAAATAAATGTAAAATCGCATTTATCTAAAATTAAAACTCAGAAAACAGAATCACTAATTAAGAAGATTAATTTTAAAGCAAATTATGCTTCAATGGCCGGGCAAGCTAAAGTGAAGTTTATGGAATTCAATGAAATTGAACATTATAAAAGTTTTGGTGAAAAATTATTAGGTTTTATTAATAACAGTAAATTAATCATAGGGATTTTAATATTTGCTATTATCGTAGGTATGATATACCCTCGCTTTTTTCTTTCTTCTAATTGATTAAATAATATTTTAAACCAAAATATAACAGGTGGTTTATTAGCAATTGGGATGACATTCATTATTCTGGTGGGTGGGATTGATTTGTCGGTCGGATCATCAATAGCTTTAACCGGTGCTATAATGCTGGGATTATTTACTAGCGGAATGAATATAGCTGGCGCAATAATTATTGGTGCTATTTTAGCAATAAGTGTTGGATTTATTATGGGTATTCTTTCGTCTTTCGGGAAGCTCCAAGCTTTCATCGTGACGTTGGTCGGAATGTTAGTTTTGCGAGGAGGCAATTATCTATATTTAGATGGTAGTCCTGTAACTATTTATGATGTACCTATTTTTAATTGATTGGGAACAGGCACTGTTGGAGCCTTGCCAAGTTCGGTATTTCTATTTATTATCGTTGCCATCATAACTTATTTTTTATTAAAATGAACTCGCTTTGGTAGACATGTGTATGCCGTTGGTAGCAATAAAAATGCTGCAAGAATATCAGGAATTAAAACTCAATGAATTATTACTGCAACATTCACTATCGGAGGTTTAATGGTCGCAATGGCGGCATTAACCTATATTGGAAATGTTAAATCTATTGCACCGACAACAGGAAATGGTTTTGAATTGGACGCAATCGCAGCTGTAGTATTAGGCGGGACCTCTTTACAAGGTGGTAAAGGCGGCATCATTAAAACAGTTGTAGGTTGATTAGTGATAAGTATTTTAGCTAATATCCTTATATTCTTAGGGTTGGATTCAAACGTTCAGCTTATCGTGAAAGGGGGTGTTATTCTACTAGCAGTGTTATTGGATAATAATTATGAAATAATCAAAAAAATAAAATTATATTACTGAAAAATAAAGGGAGTTTAATATGAATTTAAAAAAATATTTAAATAAAAAAACGATGTTTTTAACATTGGGTGCCGGCTTAATCGTAATGGCGCCAATCGTTGCAGTGAGTTGTTCAAGTTCTTCATCAAAGGATACAATAGCTTTTATAGTTAGTACAAAAAATAATCCGTATTTTAAGACTATGGTAGATGCGGCTACAAAAGAAGCGAGTAAAAAGGGTTATGATTTACAAGTTTTGGACTCAGCCAATAGTGATGGTACGCAAAAAACAAATATTGATACAGCAATCACTAAGGGTGTTAAAGGAATTATCATCAATCCTAATAACTCTGCCACCGCAGCAGCTCAATTAGCAACTGTTAAAGTACCGGTTATAGCGGTTGATAGAGGTGTTGATAATTATAAAGATATTAAAACTACAATATCTAGTAATAATGTTAAAGCTGTAGAAGAATTAGCTACTTGAATGAGTGCGACTACAGCTGACGGTATGGGAATTCCAGTCAAAACACCAACTTTTAGTTTAACGGGAACTCCAGGAGCATCAGCGGCAGTTGATCGTGAAAACGGATGAGAAAATAAATTTGGTAAACCCGCGCTAACTCAAGTAGCGGATTTCGATAGAAGTGAAGCTGTAACTAAAACAGCTACTGCAATTACTTCTGGTTTTACTAAAAGTGCAATTAGAGTTGTATTTGCAGCTAATGATGAAATGGCTTTAGGTGCATTAACTGCAATCGCAAATGATCCTGCTTGAAGTACAACAATTGGAAAGTGAGCCGATGAAAAAACTAAGGCAAACGATTTATATGTTGTAGGTTTTGACGGTACAAAAGATGGAATACAAGCAGTTAAGGATGGTAAATTATTAGCTACGATAAAACAACAACCAGATTGAATGGGCATGACAGCTATCGATGATATGGATCAAGTTTTAAATGGTAAGACTATCGATAAGACAATAGATGCACCAACTGTTGTTGTAAATAAAAGCAACGTTGACCAATACTTGTAAATAAATATAAGCATTTGATATACTTTATTGAACGTTTGAAACTATTAACATATAATTAATAACAACTCTAATTTTAGAGGTGTTATTTTTTTAATAAATTAATTATTGTTTATAACTAATTAATTTAAAATATGGATAGAGAAAATTACATAGTAAATTCTATATAAATTAACTACTTTTTCCAATGGTAGTATAATAATTATATAAATATTGATATTAGGAGAAGGCAATGCTTCAAGGTAAATTTAATACGACAACTATTAGTCTTAAAAATTTAACTTATAAAAACTATATGAAGACTACAGGGCATTTTCTTTTAGTTTCAATTTTTGGCGTTTTAGCTACAATTGGTAATATTTTTTGAATGTGTTTTGTGCCTGGTGGGATTGCATCAATCGAAGCAATAGGGATGATTGCTCCAATCCAAATGATTTTCATGCATCTTTGTATTCTGACAGTTTTAAATATTTCAGTTTATTTACATACCCGGATGAAAGTTGAGAGCAGCAATGATATCCACAATATTATTGTTAACTTATTTTTAATTACCTTTATCTATGGGATGATTGTTTCAGCGGTTTTCTTTGGTGCTACATACGGTTATTTAAGTCGCTTGTTTATGTATAACGATGCGATGCAACAAGCGGCAATGGTATATTTGAACATGGTTGCAGCCGTTCCGTTTTTCTATAGCGTAATCGCTTTATCAATCAAAGTAATAAAATTTTTAAATCACCAAGAAACAGCTATCTTCTTATTTGTTTTTGCAGTTGTAATCAATATTCTACTGCCACCTATTTTATGTTTTGGGGCGCATATGGGAATTCAAGGACTCGGGTTAGGAATGCTATTGGGGTTTGGAATCGGTGCTTTAATTTCATTTGTATTTGCAATTTGCTATCTCGACTTTAGTGATCATAATTTTCATTTCTTGCCACGTTTGTCTTTTAAACTCTTAAAAGAAACATGACGTTTAACCAGCATCTTTATGTTAGTTAGTGTTGGCAAGTGCATTGCTATGGTGGCAATGGCGATAGCAAGTAAGAATAAGCCACAAACAGCCGATAATATTATTGCCCAAGTTATTGTCTATAATATGTTAAACCTAGTCGCCGCTGTGCCACGAGGGACTGGTCAGTCATTAACCTACCGTTATTATGATCAAAAAATTAAACCTGAAGAATTTCTAAGGTATAAAAAAAATATTCATAAAATTTGTGCCTGAAGTGTATTTACGACAATCTGCATTGGGATTGTTATTATTGGGATGTTCCCATTATATGTTGATTTAATCTTAGGGCATAACCCAGATGTTGCGCTCCAAGAAAGTGTAAGTAGTTTTAAGCTTAGAATGATAACTCCTTGTATTTTGATAATGTTCTTTGATTTAGGCATTCTAGCGACGCTTGTTTATACTCCGTTCTTAAATGGAGTTACCGGTAAACAAACAACATATTGATATATTGTTAGTGGTTTAACAGTAATGGTTATCTTGATTTTTACATTAGGGTTTACTTATATCAATTCGTTGCCAAGTGTGACGACGTTAATGATCCCGATGGCAATCTATGGCGTTTACATTGCAAGTTGTACCCCTTTCATTTGACGACATTATTTAAAGAAAGTAAAGCGCGGTCGACTAAGCAAAACCAAATGATACTATTAATCAATATAAAATAAAAGAACGCCCTTAAAAAGGCGTTCTTATTTAAATGTTATTTTGATGTCTTAGCTTCTTCAAGGCTATCGCCATAAGAAACTGATTTATCAACGATGTCTAACTTTTCAGAGTGGAAGCCGCTGTTGTTATCATATAGTTCCTTGTTTTCAGCTTTAATTGCTTCTAAACGTTTGGCTTTATCAATATCATGTTCTTCTTGAATTTTAATTAGTTTAGCTTTTCCCTTTGGACGAGTGATGTACCACCAATAAACGGTTGCAACCATGATCCACATTGTCAGACCATATAAGCCCATCGGAACGACTAATGATAAAATCGAAGGTCAACCAATATAATCAAACCCAAAGGTAAACATCATAATTACCATTATTAATAATAGTCACATGATATGAACGAAGGTTGTGTTTTTACCGACCATACTACTTATGAAAGTTGAATAACAAGTTGATGATAAAACTCCAAAGTGGAAAACAAACATCATTACAAATGGTAGAATCAAATCGATTTTTAATTGATAGATCCAACTGGAATCTATATATCCGAATTCATCGATAAAAGATTGGATATGGAAATAATCCATGTTGTTCATTGTCATCATATCCAGCATAACAGGATAAAGTGCTAGAAACATTGTGCCTCACACAATAAATACAATAGAATTCTTAATGAAAAATTTATGTAAATTTTTCTTATATTTAATAAAGTAATTGTAATAAACTTTTTTGCCTGCCATTCGATAACCAATTGATAAACCAGTCGATCGTTGAATCAAAGCAATAAAATTAATTAAATTGAAAACCAACACTTGGGAGAAGAGGATCTCGGGTTTCTGGGCGTGTCCGCCAGCACTCAAACCGATTGCAACATAAGCGATAGCCTTACAGATGGTAATTGAAGTATATAAACTTGTTGGTCTTCATGTGGTACGTAATAAACGCATAACATATTTTATATCGTATTCAATATCATGTGAAAATATTTTTAGTTGGTACATTACATAAAGTAAAGCCATAAGACTGGGGACGAGCATCCCAACGAACGAACCAATTGCCAAACCTTCGACACCAAGGCCTGTTTCAAAACATAAAAGGGCCGGAAGAATAAGATTAAGAACGACGCAAATAACAACAAAATATCTAATGTAATGTTCTTTATCAATAAAGACAAAGGCTTTTAGTGAAGAAGTCAGGATTACATAAAATAGAATGGTTGGAGTTAATCAGTATAGATACATATTAGCGGCAGCTTGAACGGCTGGATTCTTCGCTAAAAAAAAGTTAAGGTAGGCATATGTCGCACCAAAGAAAACCAATGATAATATAACACCATAAATTAAAGTTGATAATAAAGTGCTAACAAGATTATCGTGAAATTGTTTGTAACTATCTTTAGTTCATTCCTTATGAAGGAACGCCGACATATTAAGCATGCTCATAAAACTCATGTGAATAAAGATCATTTGAATCGGCGCTATCATACCAATGGCAATCACAATGGGATAACCGTTTGGAATAAAACATGCTAATAAGATATTAGTGATTGTCATAAAGACATTGAAAAAAGAAACAATAATTAGTTTTTCTGCTTTTCAAAAAAAGTTACGGTACGTTAAAGTGCGCATGTTTAAGTTAACTGGTTTATATGAAATTTGATGATCGTGATATACTTCGTATTCACTATTAGATTCATCTTCTAATATTCTAGTTCCAGTGTCATTTAAAGTTGTTTGTTCTACCATATTATAGGGCCTCCTTTGGGATGATTTTTGCGCTCAAAAGATAAGTGAATAAATGTTATTCATCATATATATCTTTTGTAGTAGTTTGTAATAATAGTCTTGGTGGCTTTCAAAGTCAACGGCGATGAAAATCTTTAAAATTATATCCTATATTAAAATTAAAAGCAATAATACCGTAGTATATTGTTTTGTTTTTATTGATAAACGTGGCTTTAAAACTAGTAATTTACCTAAAAACCCATAAGAAGTAGTGTTAATTGTTGTTTTTTGCGCTTGTAAATAAATTAAAAAATTCAATTATTCAACTTGTGTTTATAATTAAAATATAGAATGAGGTATGTTATGTCTAAAAGATTAGGAATTTCTGTATATCCAGAACACTTTAGTGAAACGGACTGCATTAACTACATTGATAAAGCTAAGAGATTTGACTTTGAAAGAATTTTTATGAATCTACTTGAAGTAGGTGAAGATAGCGAAATTGTTTTAAGTAAATTTAAAAGAATTTGTACACATGCTAAAAAAGCGGGATTTGAAGTTATTTTAGATGTTAATCCGGCGGTTTTTAAAGAGTTAAAAATTGCTAGTACGGACATTGGATTTTTTAAAGACATTGGCGCCACAGGCATTCGGCTTGATGAAGATTTCGGTGGTAAACCTGAAGCAAAAATTTCAAACAATAAATTAGGGATGAAGTTAGAAATTAATGCTTCTACTTTTACAAATATTATGGATCGCATCATTGAAAATAAAGGCAACCCAACTAACATCATTGCTTGTCATAATTTTTACCCTCAAAAATATACGGGATTATCTTTTAAATTATTTGCTAATGCTTCTCAAAAATTACATCAACAAAAATGTTTGGTAGCAGCTTTCGTTTCAAGCTCTAATCCTGAAGCTCAGGGCCCTTGGCCGTTAAAAGAAGGTTTACCAACCATCGAAATGCACCGTGATAAACCATTGGAATGACAAGCAAGACATTTTATTGCAACCGATCTTGTTGATGACATCATCATTAGTAACCAACCCGCTTTTGATCAAGAATTAGAAGCGTTATCGCAACTACATAAAACAGGAATTAATTTTAAGATTAATTTAGATTCAAAAGTGACTCCCCTAGAAAAGGAGATTATCTTTGATTTTAAAGAAGGTAAAGATTCATTGATGGGACATAAAATTAGAGGCGACTATTCAGATTATATGATTAGAAGTACAATGCCAAGAGTTGTTTATAAAGATCAAACAATCCCACCTCGAAAATATAACAATAAAACATTTGAACGTGGTGATGTTGTTGTTTTAAATGACAAGTACGGTAGATATAAAGGCGAGCTACATATCGTAACCGAAACACTACCAAACGAAGGTAAAAAGAATTTTGTTGGAAAATTATTAGCAGAAGATTTAATTTTCTTAGATTATATTAGTCCGTGAAAAGAATTTAAATTCATAAAATAATCAAAACAACATTAGAAATAAAGGTATATAAAGTGGAAAAATCAATTTGGAATAATGACGTTGAATGATTTGAATCGTTCAAATTATTTATCAAGCATAAAGCGGGAAACTTAGAAAAAGAGAACCTTGGTTTATTTTTTAATAAAACAAATAGTCAATATACGTGCCATTTAGGGATGATAACCAAAGCTTTTATCCTTGAAGATATAGGTAAAAATTATATTGTTAAGCATAATAAAATTGAAAAATTAATTGCTCATTTCTATAAAAAATATTCTGATGAATGTTTTCTTAAAATATTATACTTATGTAATTTAGATAAATATTTCATGGGTGAAATTAAAAAAGGAAACAACACTATTTACAATTATGTACTTCACACTAATGCCAAATGGTACTCCAAGATTATTGCTAAAATTGCAGAGTCACCTAAAGATAGCAATGTTGGAACGCTAAGAGATATGATAATCAATGTTTTTCTATTAGATTTTTTTGTTATTATCCCCAACCAACCTTACCTGTCATACCGCTACTTACCTTTTGGAAAAATGATTACGGATATTGGGATGGAGTTTCTAGATGTTAATCGTTTTATGGAAGAAGAAAATCATATAAAAGCTAGAAATAAATTTTTAAGAAGTAATTTCGTTGGAACGCAGAACAATAAGTCTTCGAACCAAAAATTGCAAGCAAAATTACTAATGTTCATCGTAGAAAATGCCTTGCGTGATATGGACCATAAACAAACAATTCCGTGGGAGCAATTCAATACTAAAAATTTAACGATTGAACATATCATGCCATTGAAGATTAATCAAAGTCTCGATTGAAAGAAACGGCTAGGTAGTGATTATCGAAATTTGCACCACAAATGAGTTAACACTATCGGTAATATTACATTATTGGAAAAAGCATGTAATGCTCGTTTAGGAAACTCTAACTTTGCAAAAAAATATCGGACCTTTAATCAGGATAATTTGTTTATCAATAAGAATTCAAAGCTTGATTATGATAAAGACAGTAATTCTTTTGATATTGAAGTAATTAATCATCGAGGTGTCGTTATTTTCGATATTATCTATGATAAAATTAAAAATACGTTGCACGATGATAAACGTTTTAAAAAACAGAATCAATCATGAATAAAAGAAATTTTTCTAGAAAGTAATTACATTAGTAGAGCAAGGCAAGAATGCGAGCGCGCCATTGTTGTTAAATTTTTAAAAAAAGGTACTAAAAATGACTAAAAATATAGTGGATGAATTTAAAATAGGACTTGAGCAAAATCACAAGGATTTAGAATTATTCCTTTTGAAATTATGTCATTTAGCCACAACAAAATTTCAAAAAAAACAAAATCAAAAGATTAATAATTGAGTAATTAGTGAGGCTGGGCTTGAATTAAGGCAATTATTCCCTAAAACAAAATCTATTAATCGTGAAGAATATCAAGCGGTGCTAAAAAAAATTACTTCTAGTAAGAACCCTTATCGATTATCTTTGATTGATCATTTGATGATTGATCGCGGATTAGAATATGGTATTTTATTTCAGGAAATACTTGCTTACCATATGCCCAATATTAACTATAAAAAATTTGTTGAATTAGAGAATCGCGATGTTTTGTTGTACTTTATTTCCTTCCAACTTAAATTAATTCAAGAAACTTTAGATCAAGAAAATATTGATGAAAACATTATGAGAGCTATAAGCTATAGTTATAATTCGTACATGATAAGAGGCGAAGAAAAGTTTGCCAAAACTTTTAATTTGTTTTCTGATCGAAAAATTCGAAAATTTGCGAGAGAATGTTCAATGTTTGTGGTTGATGATCGAATTTTGAGTGTATGGTCGCAACACCATAAAAAAAGTTATAACCAACACAAGGAATTATTCGCCTGTATGTTTTTAAATAACCAACCGATAAGCCAAATATATTTAAACATGCGCCGCATGAGTTTGAAGACAAATTTTTTATTAGATAAAGGTTTGGAAGAAGATGACATTGTATGGTTCAAAGATATTTTAAGTAACTTGGATGAATCGTTTATCTATTTTTTAAAAGATTACATATTGTATTTTTTCAGTATGATTGATCATATTAATATTGAAAAGCAAGTTTTGATGGACGAATATTATGAAAAACATTATCAATTTATTGATAATTTAGCTCATAAAATTTACTTTAAAATATTCAAACTTTTAGATGAGAATGAATTACTTAATGAAGCGGAAATAATTAAGTATAATATTCTTAAAAAGACAAAAAAGGAGTAATTACTTTTTCTTGCTTTTTTTAGTTTTTATTTCCATCTCATAGATCTCTTGTAAACGTTGCAGATGGTTAGCGCCTGTTGAACGATAATATTCTAAACCGTTGTGATAAAAAACGAAGGTTGGTAGAGCGCTCACACCACTCATCATCGTCAACATTTGTTCTTCCTCAGAAACGACTTTAATATGCGGTAATTTTAGCTCTGCTAAAATAGGCAGCATCTTATGGCAAGCCGGGCATGTGTTTGAAAGGTAAGCGACCATAATTCGGTCATACGGTTTAACTGCTTCCATTAATTTTGTTATAGTCATATTAATTCCTTTTATATTATTATAAGCAATATTTAATAAACCTTAAATGTTATTTAAAATCTTAATTAATATTTAAGCTATGTGATAAACGAGCGTATAATTTAAACATACATAAAAGGAGAAATAAATGTTAATAAGTACAGCAAATGAATTTAATGATAAAAAATATCAAACACTAGGGATTGTGATGCAATCAACAGTAAAATCTAGAAATATTTTTAGTCAAGCTGGTGCAGGTTTTAAATCAATCATCGGTGGTAAAATCGGTGGATTTTCGACTATGCTACTAGATACTAGAAAAGAAGTTTTGATTGAATTAGAAAACGATGCTAAAGCAATGGGAGCTGACGCAATCATCGCAGTTCGTTTTGAAGTTTCAGAATTAGCAGGTACAATGTTACAATTTTTTGTATCAGGAACTGCTATTAAATATCTAGATTAGAATCAATAATAGAATATAAAAAATCTGCTAGCTTTCACTGGCAGATTTTTATTTTAATAATTCTTGACTCATTTTTCAATACAATCAATTTCATCTTTCTTAATTGTGTAGATTGCCATTTTTTGCGGACCGCTACATTCTTCTAATTCTTCAATGTCATCACCTGTTAATAAATAAGCTTTGGCATTTATTGGTTTAATGAATTCGATGAAATCATTAAGTTTTATTTTATCGAAATCAATTCCGACAATATGTCTTCTACCGTGCTTTGTTAAAGATTTTTCTAAAGATTCAATCATTCTATTTGTATCTATATTTCCGCCAGTAAGAAGTGAGATAACTTTTTTGCCTTTAATATCAACTTTATTAGATATTATCGCAGCTGTAGCAACAGCGCCAGCACCTTCTGCAACTAATTTACATTCTTCAATTAAGAATGACATTGCGTCCTTAATTTCGCTTTCTGAGACTGTAACAATTTCATCGACTAGTTTTGTAACAATTCCCAAAGTTAATTCAGATGGAGCTTTAACCGCAATCCCATCTGCTAAAGTAGGTTTTGATTTAATCTTAACAGGGTGGCCAACTTTAATTGACTCTTTCATTGAAGGACAATTTTCAGCTTCAACACCAATAATTCTAACATCCGGATTAATTGATTTAATGGCAATCGCTATCCCGCTAATTAAACCACCACCACCGATTGGGACAAAGACGGTATCAACGTTGGGTAATTCCTGAATAATTTCAACGCCGATGGTTCCTTGTCCGGCAATAACCTTTTGATCATCAAAAGCATGAACTAGAGTTATACCTTTTTCATCAGCCATTTTTTTAGCTAAATCAAATGCTTCATCAAAAGTGCTGCCATCAGCCAAGATTACTTCGCCACCATAAAAGATGGTTGCGGTAATTTTTGATTGCGGCGCTGTTTTAGGCATAACAATAGTTGATTTGATATTTAATGATGTAGCTGCAAAAGCAACACCTTGAGCATGGTTACCAGCACTTGGAGCGATTACACCGCGAGCTCGTTCTTCTTCGCTTAAAGAATAGATCTTGTTTAAAGCTCCCCTTATTTTAAAGGATCGCACCCTTTGCATGTTCTCGGGTTTAATGTAAATTTCAGCTCCTAAAATTTTACTTAATTTATCAGCAAAGATTAAATTCGTGACAATAATGTCTGAAGATATTTTCTTCTTCGCCGCTAAAATATCCTCTAAAGTGATTGGTAAATTCTTTACAATGTTATTCATATTATCTCCTTAATTTTTAATAAATATTTTCTATATATTTTGATTATAATGGACACTAACAATCCGTCCAAGTAAAAACGGGAATTTTTAATAAAATTTCTATATTTATTATGCTATATTAAATATGATATTTAAGGAGACAGAAATGGACAAATATATAGATTATAAAAAGTTTAGCGATATTGAAGCTACGGTTAAACCAATCATCAATGATTATGTTGCAAAAAATTTGAACACCACAATTTTAAAAGACCTATCAAAGTTTAAGAAAATAGCTTACTCAAAAATTACAATGATTATTCTTGGGGTTTTAGGAATAATTCTTATTGCAGTAGGAGCTTTTATTGTTACTAGTGATTCCTTAATACCAGGAGCTATTGTTGCGATAATAGGGTTAATCCTAATAGGACTAGATTTCATGTTTTATCTTAATGGCGCACGGTATGCGGCATCGATAACAAAACGAATTCAAACTAAAGAAGCAATTTCAACAATCTTTAATAGTTTAGAATCACTAAATTGAATCACTGTTAATGATAAAGCGATTGAGCATAATATAGAAGAACAAAACGCAATTAAGTGAGTTCACACAACAGGTTGGTTTCAAGGGTGATCTTATGATCGAACTATTGAATTTACTAAATCTTATAGTGGCGAAATTGATAGTAACCCATTTACAATTACTTCTTTAAAACTACGATTATATACGCTTGAACGTGAAAAAGATGGCTATCGTAAGAAATATAAAAACGAACAGTTTGTTTTCTTTGAAGTCAACACAGATGTTATTAACGAAAGTGAAATCAATATTACTCATAATGCACACCCGATTAAAAACAATCTAAAAAAGATAGAATTAGAAAGTGAAGAATTTAATCACAATTTTAAATTACTAGCAAATGATGAAGTTAAAGTGAGAATGTTCTTAACACCTCTTGCCCAAGAAAGCTTAGTTAAATTAGTTGGTGAAAACGCTTTAAAACATGTTTTCTTATACAAATGTAATGGTCGATTAATGATTATTGTTAAATGTAAATACGGCTCATTTGGATCACTTAATAAATTTAAATTTATCGACAAGATTCAAAGTAATGTTGTTGAGGCCCTAATGATTCAAACCGAAACAGTATATTTATTGTCACATTTATTATTGTCATTCCCAATGATTCAACAAGAAAAATATAAGTCAAAAAATGCAGCGGCCGGAGAACGGTTTAGTGATGCTGTCGCGCAAACTAGAATACCAAGATAAACGATAATAAAATTATAAACTCTTATTACTTGCCCGCACTATGATGGCGAGATAATAAGAGTTTTTCTTTTGATTATGATAAAAAGATTAAACAACATAGTTCCAGTTATTTTAATTAACAGGAACTATGTTGTTACAATTGCTAGTACAATGCGTACTTAATTAATCACAATAGAAAATTTAAATTAATATAAGATCGCTTTTTTGTAATAAAGATTTGAAATTTGCAAAATCAACGCGAAGCCTTTATTTATACCATTGTGATCATAATTATTTAATTTTTCGTAGTCATACACATTATTTATGTTTAATATCATAATCAACCCCCTTTTCAATATAGTACAATTATAATATATAATTGTATATGCAAGTTACATTTTACTTAGTTTTGTTTTAAATAATAATATTTTATTGTAGTTAGAGTAACCTGTTTTATAGTGTTAATGTTATAAGTAATTTTCTAAAATAAGGGTTATTCTTTATCATGATATTTTAACACCCTATGATAAAATTAATATTATTGAAGGGTACTAATGATGAACACAAAAAATTACACAATAGAAATAGAATCGATGAAAGAACAATTGCACATGCTACTGGAAGATAATAAAAAGAAGAACGGTTGTGCTGAGGCGAAATCTTCTATCAATCAATTATTATGGCTTATTTTAGCAGGCGTTATATTATTGGCTGTTTTAACAATCGTAGTAATTGGTGTTGAGAATAAAGCCCCCTTCCCAGATATTTTTAGTTTTAAAAATGGTTCTATAACAATTGTAGAATTACTGATTATCATTACATTAATAATCGCTGTAATTCTAGCGTTATTATTAATTGCTTTCGGATCAAAAACAGCTGTCCAATGCCATAAAGTAGATTGTAATGTTGGAATAATTGCAGGAATTCTTTGTGCTTTACCGTTTGGAATTACACAATTAATAGGTTTGACATTATGCTTTGCAGCTAAAACAAATTTACATGATTAATTCGATAAATAATCAATAAGGTTAACTAACAAAATTTTAATCTTTTTTAACCGAGTAGGTGTATATATAGTTTAATCCATTGTGGTATAATTAAACTAAATAAAAAATTTATATAGGGTTATTAAGATAATGAAAGAATTTAAAACAATTGATCAGCAAATTCAGTTGCTGGTCGACAGAAAATTAATTAATGAAAAAGAAATTGATGAAGACACAAATATTAAATATCGGTGATATTTAGAAAATTTTAATTATCATAATTTAGTAAATGGATTTAAAGATCCTTTTTTTAAAGACGGAGGCAAAAAGGATAATTTATTTCGCGATGATGCAAATTTTCAAATGTTTATAGATTTATTCAACTTCGACCGGAAGATTTCCAAATTAGTTTTAAATGAAATACAGGGTATCGAAAGACGACTTAATTCAGCGTTAGTTTATTGGACGCTGGCGTTAAACAATGTTGGTGACGGATTAGTTTTTAACCTAGATGATGAATATGTTAGAAAAAATATTTTTAGTAATCCATATAAATATAGTAATTTCAATTACTACGAATTTAAAAAAAGTTTATCCGACCATGCTTTGAATAAAGAATTTTGCCGCCACGTTGTCAACGAGGATAACGATTTAAGCAGCATTCCTTTATGGGTCTTATGTTTGACATGAAGCTTCGGAACCACAATTAATTTTTTAAGATGTGCAAATGTTAATATTGTCACCAACACCTTGAATCAAATGCAACCAGTAAATAAAAACCCTAAGTTATCAGAAAATTTGGATTTTTTTAATGATTTATTATTAATGCTATTAGATGTTCGCAATACAATTTGCCATAATAATATTTTGTATAATGTGAAATATACTAAAAATAATTGATCTTTAAACTGAGGCTATAATTTGTATATTAAATCTATTAAAGCAAAAAATTCCAAAATAACTTTATCTAATTTAGTTGATTTCCTATTATTGTTTAATCCCGATAGCAAGATCAAAGAATTTATTAATGGAGGTATTGAGCAATTGGATTTTCCCAGCGATATAAAAAATAAATTGAAATATATAATAATGGGTTTTGAGCCATCGGATTCTTTAAAAAAGAAATACATTGAGAAATTTTTAGTATGGTTCACAACGAAAAATAAAGATGATTCGAAACAAGCTTTTATAGAAAATATAAAAATTGGTAAAAGGGAAATATACGAATTTGAAAATGTTACTTTCTCAAAAAGTGAAATTCTTAAATATATTAAGGGTCATGAAAGTTGAAGAAAATATTTTCTTTAATAAAATATTTCTTGAAATTATCTACTTATAGTATTATACTATAAGAGCATAAGGGATTAGCCGTGTTTCGGGGATCTCTCTTTAAACAATAGTTTAAATAAAAAGAAATAGACCTCTGTACAGGGTCTATTTCTTTTATCTTATTTTGTGTTAATTTAATTTTCCACACCACTTATTTTAAAACTTTTGATGCAGGTAAAATTGCATCTCTAGATTTGTTTTATTTAGTCCTGAATAAAAATAAAAAATAAATTCCACTATTTTTAAAATTTTGTGTATAATTACTATCGAGTACTCGTTCTCTTTGGTCGGAGCGTGAGTATTCATTTTTTTATATACTATTTAGCGCGTTGCTTAAGTTTAATCTTAAACAACGCGCTTTTTTTGTTTAGCTGACAAATTATACTATTAAGTTAATCTCGGGGCGCAAGGGTCTATTTAAAGAGCGTGGACAAGCAAATAAATTAGAAGCCAAATAATCTTTTGGTTTAATCAATAATGATATTCTTATCAGCATACTCAGCTAGACTAAGTAGTTTTCTAGCTTTTGATTTAGTTAGTGATGCAAATCCGGAATATTTCGAATCATTAAAGATGCCGTTTTTTAAAAGCTCTTCACGACTAACCTTTTTTGGAAGATCATTAATATAAAGCATTTTAATAACATGTGGGTATTTTTCGCTTTCATATAACTCCATTAATTCTGCTTCTGTAAAAGTTGCATAAGGTTGACAATATGTAGCGAACTCTTCATAGTTTCTAAAACTAGCGATACGTCGATATTCCTCTGCGATACAAATAGAAGACACAACAGCATTATATTTAGATTGTTTCCCACCACTAGTTCGGTAGATAAAAATTAGATCACCGTGTTTAATTGAATCGACTTCTTTCATGCCTGCTAAATAAATTTTTGTTACTCCATTAGAAACCGATGTCTCAGTCAAAATATTTTTTTGATCTCGCAATTTATATTTAGGAAACATGTTTGAATGGTGTCGTGGTAATATTCCTAAAACAAAAAAACTACTATCTCATACTTTAACATAAGGGAAATTATAATATAAACTCGGGTTATCTCTTTGATGTTTTAATTCCTTAACATAAACAGAATCACCCGTCTTGTTGTCTTTGGCATATTTGGCAAACCCAAATTGACTTAGAACCTCAAT
The DNA here is from genome assembly GCA_021378525.1 of Ureaplasma sp. Hg2. Taxonomy (GTDB): domain Bacteria; phylum Bacillota_I; class Bacilli_A; order Mycoplasmatales; family Mycoplasmoidaceae; genus JAACJV01. The sequence goes on from JAACJW010000013.1 coordinate 28,004, forward strand.
TGATTTGTCATATTTATCATGCATTACTAAATAAAGGTTGTAGATCTTTTTGCTAAGAGCATAACGAACGGCTAAATCGATAAAGTTTTCGCTTGAACTTTTTTTAGAAGAGTCTACCTTAAAAGAAGCTATTTCAACATAGCGTTCTTTTTTTAAGGCAGGTGTGAAATCAGTCTCATTGAAATTTTCTGTTTCTGTTATTAATGAAATAAAAGATTTAATCTTACCCGCTTCATCTAATTGCACGAAGCATTCGGTATCATTATTTTTATTATATGATTTTTTAAACTCAGGATATCCAATTTTAAGAGAATCAAAAAAACTATCTTTAATATCGATGTTCTTAAGTTTCATTTCTCTAATGCAATTTATTCCTAAATCATTATTCATGGTAATACCTCAAATTTCTAAAAGCTTATAAAAAATATATTATCATTATAAGTTATATTTTAATGAATCCATTCAACTAGGATTATAGTTTTCAA
>JAACJW010000014.1 GCA_021378525.1 Ureaplasma sp. Hg2
AAGCCGTTACCTTACCAACTATCTGATACGCCGCACCCTCATCTAAAAGCGATCCATACGGATCTTTAAATATCTCTCGATGTCAAGAGATATTATTATGCGGTATTAGCAAGTCTTTCGACTTGTTATCCCCCACTTCAAGGTAGATTGGATACGTGTTACTCACCCGTTCACCACTAAGTATTAAATACTTCGTTCAATTTGCATGTATTAGGCATGCCGCCAGCGTTAATCCTGAGCCAGGATCAAACTCTCAAAAATTGACGGATTCTATTTAGTTTTCAAAGATCATTCCATAGTCCTGGGGAATTAACCCTGTGGACTACGCTATATTATTGTACATAGATAAATATGGGTGTCAACGTTTTTTTAAAATATCTTTATTATATTACGCAACGCGCAACGCGCATACTATATATAATCAATCCATAAAAATAGCAAACATTGTGCTTACATAAATAATCTTTCCGATTGAATTAGACGTTTGTTAACGATTATTATCGCTAGAAATAACTATTGTTTTTTAATGTAAAAATAAATAATGATTTAGATTGCTTATAATTCCTTATAAATAATCTAAATTAAGGTATGGGAGTAAAATTTAATTTATAATTTAATTATGTTAAACATCGTTGCTAACGAGTTTAAAACACATTAAGGTAGGCATTATTATGAAAAGAAAGAAACGTTTAAGTATTTATTTATCAGTTCTTTTAGGTTCAATCTTGATTACACCGCTTGTCATTATTGGTGCTACTGCTATGAGCCCCACAATAAATACGAGCGTAAAGCCGCCTAAGGTATTAAATGATAGTATTGGAAATTCAGTTGAAGAAGTAGGAACTACTGAAATCCAAAATAATGTAACAGCAGTCAATGCAGCTCCTATTGATAAAGTTCTAAATATCTCCTCACCTAACAACAACATCGTTTTTAAAGTTGTTGTGCACCTAAGTAAAATAGCTCCAATGACAGTTGACATGTTACCTGCGGTTGGTGTCTATTGAGATAACCCAAAAAGTAAGTACGCCACATTTTCATCGAGCCAAAAAGATTTGCATTATTTAATTTGAACAAAGGATGTCACACCAGCTCAGAACGTAGCTAACATTGCTTTTGCTGCCCAAAAACCAAGTGGGATTTATACCGATGGATATATCCCAATAAATTTTAGCACCAAAACAGACTCGCCAACGTACGCTTCAAACGGAAATATTTACAAAGTTTTACCTTCAGCTATAAATAGTAATAATTTCTCAACCTATATAAATGTTATTGATTGATCTAAAGTGACAGAAGGTAATTTGTCTTGAAAACCTGATGATACTAATGGAGCATTAACGATTAAAGGTAATTATCGTATCACCTCTTATACTTATGCAGATAAAATAATAAACCCATTCACTTTTGTTCTATCGGGTTTTGCAAAACTAAATCCAGCTCCAGTTATTACTACTAATGGTAGTTCCAAGAACATTTTGCCTTCTAAAATTGATGCTTCAAATTATCTTCAATATGTAACTGTAAATGACCCATCAGAAATTAGTAGTATCGGTTCTTTTAAAAGCGAAGATTCAACAGGAACATTAAGATTCACTGTCAAATATTATAATTCCACATATCATAGTGGGGCATCTATAAGCTCTCAAGATTATACAATTACAGAGTTTGCAAAAGATAACGGGACCCCGAATGTTGCGACAAAGAGCATTGCCGCTGACGTTTTACCATCAACAATAACCGCTTCTAATTACGCAACATATTTAAGCGTTAGCAATCCAAGTGCAATAAAAACAGCAAAGAGTATTGCACACGATGACACTAAGGGCACCTTGCGGATGTCAATGGATTATTACACCACAACAAGCCATAAGAGTGGTGCCCCTTCAGACACTCACGTTTTTGATTTTACTTCTGGTTTTGCGAATCTTATATTGCCTTCAATAACAATCAATCAAAATAAAATTAATGGCGTCTCTGAAGATGACTTTGCCAGTAAAATAGTTGATCAAGACCCAGTGAAAACGCTTGACGCTTTAAGTCCTTATGTGACTATAACTAATATTAAACCAGACCAAATTAAAAGTCTTCAATATTATAATAGTACGCTAAGTATTTCTTATAATTACACTACGTCAAGTCATAGTAAAATAGTTCAAACGAATCAAACGATTAATGGCTTCTATATTCCGTCTAATGGAGGATTGAGCCCTGGCGACACCGCCCTCGTAATTTGTTTGAGCATTATTGCCATTCTAGCTCTTATCGGATTAGGTGGTTGATATTATTTCAAGAAAACCAAAATATCAAAACCAATACTAAGGGGTGGTCCTAATAGAGATTTACGTTTAAATGCAAGTCGAAAAAGTAATTATCCTCAAAATAATTCCCACCTTCGCATTAATCAAAATAATCCTAATTATCCAAACCAAAGAAGACACGGTAGTTACCCAACATCTTATGGAACTCAACGTTCGTCACTTCAAAGCCCAATTCAGACAACAAGTCGACACCCAACCCAAGCGAGAGGTCGATACCCAATGCAGGTAACAAATCAATATCCAACTCAAGCAAGAGGTCGATACCCAATGCAAGCTGCAAATCAATACCCAACTCAAGCAACGAGGGGTAATTCGAGAGCAGGTCAATCTTCAAGCTCAAATAGAAACAATAGTGTCGGAAGAGGCAACGCTCCTAGAAATAGTTCGAGAGCAAGTAAAACTAGATATAGATAATTAAAAGATAAATAAAATTCAAACAAATTTTATTTATCTTTTAATTATAATGTTTTGCCTAATAAATTTAACCACTTTTAAATACTTCTCATTAATTTTGTATCCCCCATCACTTAATATTTAATTAAAATAATTTACAACACTATTTATCATCAATAAATAATCTAAATTATGGTATATGATTGGAAATTAATTTATAATTTAATTAGTTAAATAACAACATTAATGTTGTTTAAAGATTATTTAAGGTAGTGATGTTATGAATAAAATAAAACGTTTAAGTGTATGTCTATCGGTTCTTTTAGGATCTATTTTAATAACACCTATGGTGGTTATGGGTGTAACAGCCATTGCGCCATCAACTAGCGAAGTGATGAAATCTACTAACGCGGTCAATAGTGGTGCATCAATACCAGAACCTAGCGACCTTGAGTTTTGGGATTCGGACAAGTCAGGGTGAACAGTACATGTCCTTATACACCAAAATAAAATCGCTCCAAATATTATTTCAACCGTTCCACCGGTAGGTCAGCATTGAGATAATTCTAGCAATAAATATGGCTCACTAACTTGCACGACAGGCCAAACTCTTACATCAGCATATTTTTATACCATGGCAATAGACAAAGCCAAAAATCAGGTTAGGTTTGCGTTTGATGTTCAATCGGCCGGTGGACATCATATAATCGACTCTGTATGAGTCGATTTAAGCAACCCGACAGTTACGCCAACTTATTCAGATAAAGGTGAAATCTACAAAATTTTACCTTCTAAAATATCTGCTAAAGATTTCTCGACTTATATTAATCTAATAGATCCCCATCACTATATAAGTGGAAACACTTCTTGAAAAAGTAATGATACTGATGGCACCCTTGAATTGTCAGGACATTATCGTGCTAGTGACTATAATTATGCTGATAAACTTATAATGCCATTTACTCAAACTTTAACTGGTTTTGCAAAACCAGAGGGCAAACCAACGTTTTCAGCCAATGGAAATGCGCCGAACATTTTACCATCAAGCGTAGGCCCTTCGAATTATACCCAATATTTAACGATTGGCAATAAGGGTAATATTAAAAATGTCACCAAATTTAGTGGTGATAATTCTACAGGTACATTAAAATTTACTGTCAACTATTATACCACTACTTATCATGGTGGCGAACCGACAGCTTCTTTCCCAGTTACTATTACGAATTTTGCAAAAGACAATGGGACGCCAACTGTTATTACAAAAACATCAGCAAAAGATATTTTGCCATCAAAAGTAAGCAAGGATAATTATTCAACATATTTGAGTGTTAGCAACCCAACCGCAATTAAAGATGCCGAAAGTACCGCTCACGACGACTCAAAAGGAACGTTAAGTATGAAAATGGTTTATTATTCAACTTCCAGTCATAGTTCTAGTTCGCCGACTGGCACTAAAACCTATAACTTTAATAGTGGCTTTGCAAATCTTACTGCCCCGGTAATATCTATTAATCAAAGTGAAATTAATGATATTACCGAGGCTGACTTTAATGAAAAAATTATTTTTAATGACCCTACAAAAACCTTAGATAACATTCAAGATTACGTGACCATAAGTAATATTGATCCGAGTGAAATCATAAGTGTTAATTATAGCAATAATAATTTAGAAGTCGCTTATTGTTCGACCACATATGTTGGCAGCCCAACATATAAGATGAATCAAAAAATGGATGGATTCCACGCGCCCGGTTTAGGAGCAGGCGGGATTGGATATAGTAATACAATTATAATAATTTGTATGAGTATCATTGCCATCCTAGCATTAGGCGGTCTTGGTTATTGATATTATCGCAGAAGTAAAGGTACAACAATTCAAGTTAGAGGTAGTGATAAACGTCAAAACCTTCGTTTAGAACAACGCAACGCGATGCATAATTCATCGCGAATGAATTCACGAGTTCAACTAGGTCAAAGAAATCCTAACGGCAGAATTCAAGGAATAAGACCCGGTTCTTATCCAACAACTTATAGCCAACACCCGCAAGGACGCTATCCATTGCAAGTGTCACAAGGGCAACGATCCTCAGGACGTTATCCAACACAATCGAGAGGCCAACAAGCTCCAGGACGATATCCAATGCAAGTGACACAAGGACAACGACCTTCAGGGCGCTATCCAGCACAATCGAGAGGCCACCAAGCTTCAGGACGCTATCCGACACAATCGAGAGGCCAACAAGCTTCAGGACGTTATCCAACACAATCAAAGGGTCAACAAACTTCGGGACGTTATCCAACGCAAACGTCTGGTGGAAACCCAAGAACTAATAGACCATCTGGAAGAAATAATCCACCGAACGGTAGTTCTAGACCAAGTGGAAAAAATCACAAATAAATTTCTTAATGAAATAGTAATATTAAAAAATAATTAATTTAAAATTAATTATTTTTTAATATTTATATCGTTCTTTATTTAAGTTAAAATTATTAATAAGCATTGCGAAGCTTCCTTCTAATCTAAAAAATTAATGAATGATTTATAACCTATAAACTTTAAAAGCAACATTCTAAATCATTATGTCGTAATCATTTAGAATTTGAAAGATTCGCCAATAATGAAAAAACATTCCCCGTAGTAATGAGAAATGTTTTTAATGTTATTTAATAATAATGTTTATCAATGAATTCTTGTTGTTTTACTGCCATGCTTTTCATTTCTTCATAAAATAATTGATCAACTAATAAATGATCATACAAATTAATTAAATCAATTTTAGGAATACCTCTTAAGCTTTTAATTTCAGTGTCAATTAAATATCCCCGAACAGTATTATAAGTGGCAGCTTGTAAGGCGTACATTGATAAGTAATCAAAGGGAAGCTTTAACTTAGAACCAACCAATCGCTCTTGTAACATATAATAGTCTCACGAACTATCATCGTGATTGTAGCAAGTTTCAATTCCTTGAGCAAAAATATTAAAAAATTGTGCTCTTAATGTTTCATCGGCTTCTAAACAATATTTAAAAATTTCCAAGTATGGTTGTTCGAAGTTATTAAAGAAATCAAGGTTTTCAATGTTTTGCGTTTTAAAATATCATTGATAGTGTTTAACAACATAATTTAAAGCCTCAGCAGGATTATTTAACTTGCTCTTAGCTATATTATATAAAAATGGGTCATTACTTTTTAAGTAGTTTTGTAAACTTTTGATGTCCATAAATAGGTGCTCCCTTATTGTTAAATTATATATTCTAATTATAACTTATGTTAGCAGGTTCCTAACAACTTTTATTTAACTAAAAGCTAAAACTTCCGCTATTATTGCTTTTTACCGTGATATTACCCTATCTATTAAATATCTTTTACTAAAAATCAATAAAAAATATTATAATAATTTAAATAGAGAATTAGGAGTGATGTTAATGGCTAACATATTTAATGCAAAGGAATTACGATCGGGACATACGTTCGTTTTAAAAGGAGGAATTTATCAAGTAATTGAAAATTCATTCAATAAAACAGCAATGCGTGAAGGAATCGTAAAGTGTAAAGTAAAAAATTTAAGAACGGGTTCAATCACCGTAGAAGTATTGACTGGAATGAAATTGGATCAAGCTCCAATTGAAAACAAAAAGATGGTTTTCTCATATGAAGATGGTGCAAATTACGTCTTCATCGACAACGAAACATGAGAACAAGTAGAAATTCCTAAGGATAAAATTAAGTTTGAAATTAACTTTATTACTGATGGTAGTGAAGTTAATATTATGCGTTATGGCGAAGAACTATTAGGCTTATCATTGCCCGACCAAGTTGCAATGCCAATTCGCGAAGCTGAAGAAGCGGTTCAAGGTAATACCGTTCAAAATATTACTAAGCGGGCATGACTTACAACAGGTTATGAAATCCAGGTGCCACAGTTTATTAAATCAGGTGAAAAAATATTAATTAATACTTCAACTGGTAAATATGTTGGGAGAAGCAATTAATGGATCGCCGTTTGACCAATACTAAGCACGGTAAGATAAATATTACTGACGATGCGATAGTAGAATTTGTTAAACAAAAATTACCGGATATTTTAGGTTTTAACATTGATATTTTAAACATCAATATCTCAACTGTTGTTGACGAACAATTTGATGTTACATTAATTTTGAAACGTGAATATAACAACGAATCAGTTAACGAAATTAAAATAATTCAAAATTGTTTGGAAAATCTTTTATATTCTCATATTGGAATTCATCCAGTTTCAGTTAACGTTGGGATTTCTAAATAATAACTAAATATTAAATAATCGATAACTAAAAAAAATTGCTTTTTTTAGTTATTTTTTAACACAAAATCTTTTTTTATTATATATTTAATAGATATATATTTATTATTATTAATAGATATCAAAAATTAGGAGGCTTACATGAGCGAAAAAGTAGTTCCCCAATGGGAACAAAGAGTAGAACTCTTTAAGTATATTTATGGTTGTTTGTTAAGCGAAAATGATGGACCAGAAATTATTGAAGAAGCACATCAAAAACATAATTTTGATGCTGATCAAATGAGAGTTTTAGAATATTGAATTGATAACAACAAAACAATCATCGTTACCCTTAGTAAAAATTTAAATAAAACTTGAACATGACAACGTTTGTCTTATATCGATCAAGCATTACTAATCGAAGCATATAGTGAGTCACAGGTATTAAAAACACCGAAAGCAGTTTTAATTGATCAAACGATTATTACAGCAAGAAAATATAGTGATGATCAAACTTATAAATTTATTAACGCAATTTTAGATAAGGTTTTATAATGCAGCAATATTTTGTTAAAAAGCAAATTAGTAATACTTTTAGTTTTTATGAACAAGATGCTATCCACATTAAAAAAGTAATGCGGATGAAATTAGCAGATGAAATAGTATGTGTTTTTAATAACCGTCGTTATTTATGTAAAATAATTAAGTTAGAGCCTGTGTTGGCAGAAATCAGCAAAGAATTAACATTGGATTATCATAGCAATGTAGCGATCGTCCTTTTTCAAGCAATGATTAAACCGAAGCATTTTAATGACAGTATTATTAAAGCGACGGAAATGAACGTTGACACAACGTATGGAGTTTACTTTAATCGCAGTCAAGCTAATCTTAAAATAAATAAAGAACGTATTCTTAAAATTATTAAGGAAGCATCAGAACAATCAAATCGAAATAGTTTAATGTCATTTGATGTAATTAACGATTTTAAAAATATGTTATCTTTTTGTGAATCATTAGATTTACTTATTGTGGCTTATGAAAATGAGGATAATTTCAATTTGGAAGATCTTTTAAAAACATTAGATATTAAAAAGAAAATTACTGTTGGCATAGTCATTGGACCTGAGGGTGGCTTTGAACGAGAAGAAATCAACGCTTTAAAAGAACGTGGTGCTAAAATAGTTAAACTAACTAACACCATTCTAAGAAGCGAAACCGCAGCAATGTATTGCATTGCAAATATCACAAACAAATTTAATTAAGGAGTTATTATGAAAAATCGATTTTCAAATTATCTAATCATTGGTGCCAACATTATTACCTTTATTGGTTTAATTATTGCCTTTGGTATATTCCTTCAACTTGACCAGGGAAATGGAATTAACGATGATAAACGAGCGCTAGCAGGCAATGTGACATTAGGTTATATCCCGATGATTATTTGTTGTATTGTCGCAACCATCTTGCTGGCGATTCACCAATTTTATACTTTAAAAGAATTAAAGTATCGTAATTTTCATGTTGACCCTAAATTGTCTCGTGCCTATTATTATGCCCCTCTTGTGGTATTAGTTAACATTATTATTTCTTTTTTGTTGTTTGTTGTTATTGATGAAATTGGTTTAAGCATTTATCGAGTATCTGATTCGGGTGCAATAGATTTAGCAAATAAATGAATTAATAACAAGACAATTATATTTATCATCGCATTAGTATTTAGTGGCCTTTCAGGTCTTGTCAGCATTGCATTAGTAAGTTACATGCAATTGAAAATAGCTTATGATATTGAACGTAAAAAACAAGCTTATGAACGTAAACTAAAACCTTTGGATGATCAAGTTTTAGCACTTGAACCAGAAGGTTCAAAAATTAGCTTAGCCATTATTAAGAAGCAACGTGATGTCGCTGAAACAAAAGCATTATTGGATGCAATCGTTTCAAAGGATGATCCATCCGAAACAAAAACTATAACACCTAAAAAGGGAACGTTAGTAACTTCTTCAAGTTTGGCTAGTTCTGGAAATTTTGGCAATGATCCAAAACAAGACAAAACCGCTTAAATTTAAATTAAATTCATTTGCCATTATCACTTTGGGGTGTAAAGTTAATGCTTATGAATCTAATGTTATGCGGAACGATTTAATATCTAATGGATTAATAGAAGTTGACTTCAAAACTATAGCGGATATCTACATCATTAATACATGCAGTGTTACTAACACTGCCGATTCCAAAAGTCGCAACATGATTCGCCGTGCGATAAATCTGAATCCCCAAGCGATTGTAATTGTAGCTGGTTGTTATAGCCAAGTTGAAAGTACATCAATCGCTAAAATTAATGGCGTCGATATTATTATCGGCAATAAATATAAGAATGATATTAATCAATTGATAACAACATTTATAAAGCAACAAAAGGGTCAACTAATTAAAGTTGATAATCTTTTGTTAGAAAATGAATTTGAAAATAGTTCCTTAATTAGTTTTGGTGAACGCACTCGTGCTTTCGTTAAAATCCAAGACGGATGTAATTTCATGTGCTCATATTGTATTATTCCATTTAGTCGTGGAAGACAAAGAAGCAAACCATTTGAACTCGTGCTTAAAGAAATCGAGCAATTAGTTGCGCACGGTTATTATGAAGTGGTTTTAACGGGTGTAAACACTGCTGGATATACCAATGGTACAAATAGCTTTTATGATTTGTTAAAAGCGATTAATGAGTTACCCGGGACATTTAGAATTAGAATATCTTCAGTTGAGCCATTCCAAATTGATCACGCAATCGTTGATTTGATTAGTGACCATCCGCAACGGTTTTGTCAACACTGACATATTTGTCTTCAATCGGGAAGCGATGATGTGTTAACGAATATGCACCGTAAATATTCTACGCAACAATTTAGTGAACTTGTGGAATACATTTATTCTAAATCAAAGCATGCTGCCATCACCACCGATTACATCGTGGGATTTCCTAGTGAAACATTATTGAACCATCAACAATCAATGACTTTTTGCCATAAAATCAAATTTATGGAAATGCACGTTTTCCCTTATAGCCCACGCAAGAACACGGCAGCATCTCATTTGAAAGTGCTTGATGGTTCGATTATGAAAGAACGCTTGGATGAAGTCTTGAAATTGACAAAACAATTGCAACGCGAATTCCTTCAAAATATAATAAATCAAAAAGCAGTATTAGAAGTAATTTTTGAAACATTTGAAAATAAAATAGCAATCGGCCATAGTTCTCAATTTATCAAAGTTATGGTTATGACCGACGTTGAACCAAAGCCAGGAATTCACAACGTTATTCCTTCTAAAATTTTTGGTGATAAAATTGTCGGACTTTTAAAAAGTAATATTTAAAAATGTTTTAGGTTACCACAAGCCAATATTAGTATCGACGCTTGGAATCCTTCGGTTTTGCAACAAACCGGTTGTCTCCATGTCGATCTTCAAGTCTCCGACTCTTAGGAATTTCATTAACCCGGACGTTTCTACTAGACGGAGCCTTGGGCACTTCTATACCCTTTGATTTATCTAGCAAATATTTTAGTAATAATATAAATAATGTAAGGAGAATAATTCCACAAATCCCAGCAATTATTCCTATAAAAATGTATTTGTAATTTTTATTGCCATCATCAATGGAAAAGCCTTTAAGACTATATGAGAAGGAAATTGTTCTAGGGTTATCACTGCGATAAGTTGTTTCATAATAATTTCCATTTATAGTTAATATCCCGTCTGTGTCTTTTGGGACAAATCTAATATCATTATGAATTAATGCGCCGCTAGGATCCTTGATATCCATATACTTTTCGATGTTTGAAACACTGATTGCTGAAGGGAATACATTCGTAGCGCTTTTTTTAAGAAAGAATGATGGCTTTACAGACTTTATTGCAAATCCAGTAAGACTATATGAATAACTGGCTGTTTGGCCCGTGCTATGAACTGAAGTGGTATAATAATATCCCGTTACAACCAATTCTCCAGTATCATCGGACGCTTTAAAGTGGGGGTCAGTTTCTAAATCGGTTTCAGGAGTAATAGTTAAAAAAGAATCATAATTTGTAGTTGTGACTTTTGATGGTAATATTTGGTTAATATTTTTTTTAGCCGTAACCACAGGCTTTCTAACTGAACTTGCAGTAGATTCTGTAACCACCGAGTCATCAAAGTTAGCATCCATTGTTTTTGCTTGGGTATTCAAAACATCTATTTCTTGATTGTTAGATAATGAATTTTGAGATGTATTTTGCGTGACTAAATTTTTAGCATTGTTATTCCCGTTCACAATATTAACGATTGGTAAGGGTAACACGAAAGCTATTAATATTGAAGTAAATAGAAAGTATCCTAAAAAATTTATTCTTCTCATTTTAACCCATCTTATCTTCTTTATAATAAACATATTTATACATTAATTATATCATTTAGTCATATAATAACAATTTTTAACATATGATTAAAACTTTTATAATTCACAATTGTCAAAATTTGAAACTATTTATTTTAAATAAGAAAATATAAGCACCCTCTATAGATTTACTCTAATTTGAATTAGAGTAATAATAATTAGAAATCTTTTGAATTAATATCTTCGTCTTGTATCTTTTGGTTTACGAACGCTTAATGTGTCTTCGTTTTCTTCGCTTTCATAATCATTTAAATCTTCATTAAAATCACTAGTTTTTTTATAGTCCAATCGCATTCTTTGACTCGCCACTCTACTTCCGTTTTCATAGGGATCTCTTTCATAGGGATCCCGCTCTGAAATAATTTCAATTTCTTGTTCCCTTGATTTATTTAAGAAATATCAAATAATCAAACCAATTAACAAGATACCAAGAATGCTTGATACGGTGGCAATAATAATTATGTCTTCGTTTATAGAGGCGGTTTTACTCTTGCCTACATCAAACCCTTTAATATTATAAGAATAAGTCGACATTAAAGCCCCCGGTCCGTGAAAGTTTGTTGTGTAATAACTTCCGGTTACAGTTAAAACACCTGTTCCATCATTTGAATTAAATTTAACGCTATTAGGAACTAATGAGGCGTTATCGTCCTTTACTTCTAAATATTGTTGATAATTTGAATCATCTATCGCTGAAGGTAAAATTTCAGTTTGAATATCATTGATTTTAAATAATGGCTTTTGACTATAAAAAGCAAACCCTTGAAATCGATATTTTATAGTGTGTCTAGGGGCTGTATTCCCTTGGAAACTAGTCGTATAATAAGACCCTGTTATAGTTAATTCGCCAGTTGCATCATTGCCATCGAAAGTGATATCGTTAGTGATTAATGATCCATCATTATCATCAACAATTAAATAATCCTTATAATTATTATTATTTATTGTTGATGGAAGTGTTCTCTCTAACAGAGTTTTATCTCCAACATTAAACATCGGTTTGCTAACGCCTGTTCTTGCAAATTGGTTATTAAATGTATATGTAGCTGGAGCAGTTTTTGTTTCATCGTACGTCTTATAAATCATCATTTTTATAACTAAATTGCCCTCTACATTGTTTGCTTCAAAACTCATAGTACCGTTAACAATTTGAGCGGGATTACCAACAACAAAATATTTAGCGTAATTAGTTTTGGTCACAACACTAGGTAAAACTTTACTAGCATCAATATTAGTTGTAAATGTGGGAACCGGAAATGATGTAGATTTGCTAGTAAGTGTAGAACTCTCATTTTCGCTCGTTTCTAATGATTGTGAAATGTTTAGTTGGTTATCAATATTTTCTTCGCTCTTTTTAGAAGAGTTTAAATTTATTACATCGCTATTTAGCGTATTAGATATTTTGGGAGCACCCCCCATTGTTGGTAAGTCTATAACTACTAAAGAAATAACTAACAATGATCCTAAAATGATAGACAAACAAATATTTAAACATATCTTTTTGTTCACAAAATCACCCACTTAATATCTAATTTAAATTAGAACTTCTATACTATTAGTATATAATAGCGGGCAAGTTTGTACTATGATTTAGGTTTGTATTAGAAAATAAAATAATTTTTATTTCTTTTGTATAAGAAATTGCAACAATATAGATTGATAATTGATTTCCATAATCGATTATTATGTTGTCAATTTTTTTAAATCAGCTTTTAGTATGGCGGTGCATTTTCTTATCCTTGTAGCTTTTTAACATTGGTACAAATAATAAGCAACGCCTGATGGTGTTGCTTATTTATAGTCAGGATTTTATTGCCTTAAGTGTTGTGCATAGCATTAATATCATTTTGTTTCTTTTCGGTCTCCAAGACGGAGTCTACTTGTTCGATTAACACGAATTTGTCTGCTAGTTTTATTTTGTTGCTTGTTTAATTTTATCGCTTTCTTTTTCTTAATGTGTAATCATGAAACGACCGAAATAAGAATTAATAAAGCAACAACAGAAGCGATTGCGCCGATGAATAAATATAAATTTTCATTACTTTTTGGTCCACCAACAAGATCAAAGCCGGTAAAGCTAAATGAATATTCAGAAGTTGGCGAACCTTCATTATGTGATGAAGTCGAATAATAAGAACCTTCAAGAAGTAGGCTACCACTTAAATCATCACTAGTAAATTTCATACTACCGGGTATTAATGATAGATCATCGTCAATAACATTTAAATATTTTGAGTAATTAGTTGGTGATATATACGATGCTAGAACTTCATTAACATTATCATTCGTGGTAATGGCAGGTCTAATATCGCCGATACGAAATCCGGGGAAAGAATAAGAATATTCAAGCTTTGGAGCCGTTGCAGTTTTAACGGATGTTGAATAATAAGTTCCAGTTACCATTAAAACACCAGTAAAATTATTGCCACTAAAATGCATGTCGCTCTCAATTAGTCTTTCGTCATTATCGAAGATCTTTAAATAGGTTTCAAAATTTGAACTATCAATGGAAGTCGGTAATATATCTTTTGCTCCAGGTTTAACCTGGAATGACGGGACGCCCCCAGCGGTAGAAAAACCTGAAATTAATTTTTCACTATATAATAATGGGGTCGGACTATGGGCGTAACTTGTTTTATAATAATAAACCTTAAGATGTTCATTCGAGTAGGTGATCTTAGCAATTTTATTTACGTCAAAATCATTAATATAAACATAATGACTTAATTGGTTAAGAGTCAATACGGGATCATTCTCAACAATTTTACTTTCAAAAGTATTTTCTGTAATTTCACTAATATTGGCTTGATTAATCGTTATTGACGGCCCTTTAGTTGTTAGTTCTGCAAAACCCGTAAGTTCATATGAGTACCAATTTGTCGGTGGATTATTAGTGCCATGATAACTAGTTGTATAATATTCAATTCGAACATCTAAATTTCCTTTTACATCATCAGGAGTTAATTTGAACAAATATTCATTTGGCACTTTCCCTTGTGGAATAATTGAAGAAATATTTGTAACGTTTAAGTAATCTGAATAGTTAGCATTTGTTACTTGGGACGGTAAAATTTGATCATCGTTACTTTTATTTGTAACCACGGGAGATGTACTGCTCGTTGCAAAATTGCTAAAATTAAACGTGGCATAATCTGCAGGAGCACCATTAGTGTGATATGTCGTTGTATAAAATTTAACTCTCAACTCTAATTTACCAGTTGAATTATGAGGGTGGATTCATTCAACGTCAGCGATTTGTGAAGCATTGGTTACAGTTATATAATTTTGATAATTATCTTTATTTACTTTTGATGGTAAAATTTCTTTAATATTTGATTTAGCTTTCATTGATGGAGCATTTGTTGGTCTGGCAAAGCCGGTAATAGTGGTACTAAAATTTTTTGTTAATTTATCAGAATATGTATAAGAAGTCTCTCGATATGTTCCGGTGATAGTCAATTTTCCATTAGCATTATCACTTTGTGTTGAGGCACTTAATATTGTTTTGTCGGGATCAATTACTTCCACATAAGTATTAAAATTATCATTACTTATAACTGATGGTAAAATTGAAGCAACATTTTTACCCTTAAATGTTGGGGTTTGATTTTTAGTACTTAAATTTACTCAATGATAACCTATAGCAAAATCTTTAGAATGGTATGCTGTGTAACCGTTAAACCCTAACTCAACTTTATGATTTTTAACATCTAATGCTTCGGTTCACAAACCAAAACTTAAATTAGTCATGTCCGTTTTAAATGTAACATAAGAACCGTAATTGTTTCAATTATCGCCCTTCTTAGGAACCATATCGGTGGTAAGCGGGGCAAGCTTGTTTTGATGTATAATAATGGTGTATTTTATATTGTTTTCATCAATGGGTATAGTGAAATCTCCAGGTGGGCCGCCTACTTCATTACCGTTCAATACACTAGTAGTTTTTTCTACATTTTCGATTGAGTTTATCCCAATTGCTGTTAAAGGGATTATTAAAATTGTGCCTAAAATTAATGATAAAGAAACTTTTAAACATTTATTTTTATTCACAAAATCACCCACTTTATAATTAGCTTCATACATATTAATAAATTAATAAAATACAAGACCTAATACTATTAGTATATAACAGTCAATAATTTTGTACTATGATTTAGGTTTGATTATGTAATATTGTAAACTTAGGTTAATTTTATATAACTATTGCGAGCTACATAATGAAATATTAAATGAGTAATTTAAATTTCCAACCCATTCTTATTGTGAATAGTAAAACTATAGCCAATCAGCTTTACCCGATTGGCTATTATCATTATTTATAATTCTTAATAAGAGAAATTAATTCAAAAATATAAACTATTTAAAATTATTAAATTATGACATTTCTATTCCCAAAATTTAGTAACCTTGCTTGTTCTGGTCATGTAGATTCAAGAAACGATGGCAATAATAATTAATAGAACAATGGCAGCACAAACAGCCCCAATGATTATATAAAGGTTATTATCGTTATTGGTAGGAGTGGTGAAATCAAAACCTTTAAGGTCATATGAATACGAAGCAGTTGGAGCGCCGTTGTTATGTACGGCCGTTATGTAATAGGCACCTTTAAGAGTCAAGTTGCCATTTACATCATCACTAGTAAATTGCATATTACTAGGAATTAATGATCGATCTTCATCAACAACATCTAAATATGTTGCATAGTTAGCCGATGTGATATAAGAAGGTAAAATTTCATTTACGTTATCTTTAACAGAAATAACTGGTTTAATATCGCCGATTCGGAATCCATCAAAAATATATGAGTAAGTAAATGTTGGTCCTGAAGGCGATCGGTCAGTTGTATTATAATAAGTTCCGCTTATAGATAATTTACCTGTATAATTGTCACCGTTAAAATGGATATCATTATTAATTAACGTATTGTTTGGGTCGACCACATTTAAATATGTTCTATAGTTAGTGCCATCGATAGTTACTGGCAGTGCTTTAGATGCTTCACTTGTGAGACTAAATTTTGGAGGTCAAGGAGCATCCTTTGCAAAATCGGGAATCTTCAATGTAATAGTTTCTGTTTTAGTTGGGCTTTGAGTGTAACTCGTCTTATAATAAGAAATAGTTAGACTATGTTTTGCATATGCAACATCAGCAAGCCGGTTTGTATCAAAATCATTAGTAACACTAACATACCCTTCTAGTTGGTCCATCGTTTGGGTCGGATAGTTGACTATGATTAAACTTTTAAAAAAAGCTTCAGTGATTTGACTAATGGCCATTGTATTAATCTTTAGAGTAGGAGTTATTGTTGCGGTTGCAAAGCCCATTATTTTAAAGCTATGATGTTTGGTTGCACCACCTTTGCTCTTGTAGTTAGATGTATAATAGTCTACGCTAACATCCAACTCACCAGAACTATCGTCATGAGTAAATTTCATACTGTTTTTTATCAATGAGCCATAATAATCATCAATAGTTAAGTATGTTTTGTAATTAGAGCTATCCACGATAGAAGGCAAAACTTCTTGGGCGTGACTTGTTTTTGTAATGGTTAAAGGTTTAATGGCTGTTGCAAATCCATGATCAAATGAATATGAAAAAGGAAAGGTAGGTGTTCCAGGAGAATGTGTGCTCATTTTATAAATATTAGCTACAAAAGCTAACGTGCCATTTATATCATCTGCTTTAATGCTAGAAATGCTCGCAATCGCTGTTGGGTCGCTAATATCTAAATAATTCTTAAAATTATTATTATTCATCGCAGATGGTAAAATTTGTATAGTTTTTGCGTTGATTGCTATTGTTGGTGGCTCAGTTTTAGCAATAACAAAGCCGGTTATTGAATCATTAAAATGATCTACAATTTGATCATCACTATGATCTGTGGTCCCACGATATGTTACTTTTAAAATTAACGTTCCAGTCGTATCATCATGACCAAAAGAAATAGTAAGTATTGTTTTATCTGGATCAACAACATTAACGTATTGTTGATAATTAGAAAGGGTCACAGTTGAAGCAAGAACAGTTGAAACAGTTGTTTTATTTGCACTAAAACTAGGCTTTATTGTGTCTTTGCTCAAAGCCATTTGATAATAACCATATGTGTATTTTTGAGTATCGTTAGCTTCAAATTTTAGCGTAATATTACCATTAGCATCTATAGCATCAGTTGTCATCTCATAATTCAGTTTAATGCCAGTAAGCGACGTAAATTTAACGTAATTTTTTCAATCATGTCATCAATCACCTGGAGCTGGAACCAAACTAGGAGAAAGTGCCCCAATCGCAGTGACGTTTATATCAACTTCAAATTGAACCTCACCAGGGTTACCATATTTTTCTGGAACTATTTTATCGGCCGATACAGCAATTGAACTATTGTCAATTGAGTTTGTCGTACTAAAATTTTCCTTATTTTGAGTAGCACCAAAAGATATTATCGGTACAATTAATAACGAAGCTAAAATTATTGATAAACCTATTTTTATGTTTTTTATCTTGTTCACAATACCACCACCCAAAGTTTAAAAAGCAAAATATAGTGATAACACTCGACTATATTATTATTGTATAACAATATATCTTGCTACACTATGATTTAGGTTATCTAAAAGAGTTTATGTAATGATGCTGATAACAAGCTTCAATTCAATAAAACATTTATTAAAAATTATTATAAAGCACTCATCTATTTTTTAAGATCCACAATAAATAAACTAAAACTTTTAAAATAAAATATTGTTATTGTCAAAATTTAAATTAGGGTAATTTTAATGTTACTTAAAGTAAAATAAATTATCCAAATCCACAGATAATCATTATTGTCAAACAGCAAACTAAGAAACAATTTTTAAGAAATAAAAATAATATCCTCCTAATTTGTATTGTTATGTAAATTATATCTTTAGGCCTACTTATCTATTTGTTTTTCCTCCTCGATTAGTACTTCCGTTGGGTGGCCGACTGGCTTTGCGGTTATACGGGTCTTGTTGGCCTGGGTTTTTAGGGTTGGCCTGGGTTGGATATCGTCCCCCTTGTTGTCTTGGGTATTGATAGTTAGCTTGCGTTGGGTATTGCCCCCTCGGTGGGTTAGGGTGTTGTTGACTTACTCGCATTGGATATTGCCCCCTCACTGGGGCTGGGTGTTGTTGAATTATTTGGGTCGGATATCGTCCCCTCGTTTGTGACGGGTGTTGTTGACTTATTCGGGTCGAATATTGTCCTCTCGATTGGGGCGGATATTGTTGACTCATTTGCGTTGGATATCGTCCTCTTGACCGAGATGATAAAGGTCGAGGTCCATAATTGTTTGAATATGATTGGCCTCTTATATCGCCACGTATATGATTATTTTGACTTGTGCGTGATCTAGTATTTCTTCGAGACGCAGTATTACTGTTACTCGTAAGTAATAAACGGCTATTTGCAGTATATCCTCCGTTACGTCCTCCGCTTCGATGCGTAGGTTTTGATCTATTATAATAATTTCTATAATAGTACCATCAGCCAACACAAGCAAGTAGCAAGATAATTAAAGTACAAACAATAGCAATAATGGTTGTATTACTATTAGCACTGCCACTGCTACTCGTAGGGGCAAAACCTGAAATTCTTTGCTTTATAGTAAGTGTAGGACTATAACTATACGAAGTGGAATGATAAGTAATAGTCATTTGTCCATCGCTATAACTAATATTTGTGATGTCAGTTGGTTTAACATTACTAATCGTAACATATTCCTTTAAAGCGTTAGTAACTTCTGATGGATTCCTATTATTAATCATATTAGCAAAATTAGCTTCTGTAATTTGACTAATATTGTCTTGTTTGAGAGTTATCTGAGGAGTTATCAAACTTGCGAAAGTAGTAAAATTATACGTGTGGTTAGTTGTTGCCGTTTCGCTTCCGTGATAACTTGTTGGATAATATGAGACATCAACAGCTAGCGTTCCAAGGGTATCATCAGCCTTAAAACTATTGATTATTTTTATAGAACTAGGCATGTCAAAAAATAAATATTGAGTATAATTAGAATCTTTTATTTTGGATGGTAATATTTTATTAACATTAGCTCTAACTGAAAGTTTTGGACATGAATTACTCGATGCAAAATTTTCAAAAAAGTATGTTTTTTCAACGCTCGGAGCGGTTGCGCTGTGATAAGATGTTGTATAATATTTGATTTTAAAATCCAATTTACCAGTCGTGTCATGAGGGGTAAAACTAATGATATCAATATCTGAAAATTTAACACCTTTAATAGTTAAATAATCTTGATAATTATTTTTGTTAATTTGTGATGGTAAAATTTTATTAATAGCACTATCAATAGTTTTGATATCAGGAGCATTAGGCGTGCTTTTAGCGAAGCCGGTGATTACACGATAAAAGTTTCGGACAATTTGTCCGCTCCCAACATATGTTGTGGCGCGATAAGTTCCTTTAACATTTACTACGCCCATTTCATCAATAACCTCATAATAATCATGACTAATCATTACGTTGTCGCTATCATTCACATTAATATAATCTTGATAATTACCGCTTTTTTTTATGACCGAAGGTAAAACAGTTTTGCCTGTAGTGGGATTTGCCACAAAAGTAGGCACTGCTGTATCTCTACTCAAATTTGTTGAATAAGTACCATGACTCCACATGCCTTGATAAAGGTCGGATTCAAATTTTATCGCTACAGTATGGGTGCTTGCGTCTATTTTTTCTGTTTTCATTGTATAAACCAGTGGATTACCATAAGTCGATGTATAAGTGGCATATTGACCACTTGAATTATCTCATTCCTTACCTACGGGCGGAACCGTACTAGGTGATAGTTTTGCAATAGGGTCAATTTTTATGTGAACTTGGAATTTACTAGGGCCAGTACCATATGTCCTCGTAACTACATTCCCATTTGACGAACTAATAGTACTATTATTTATCGAATTTGATGTGTTAAAATTTTCCTTATTTCAAGGAGCGGCCCCGAATGCTATTACTGGTATTATCAATAATAACGAAACTAAAATTATTGATAATCCTAATTTTATTTTTTTTATTTTGTTCGTAATACCACCACCCAAATTTTAAAAGTAAAATATAGCGATAACACCTAACTATATTATCATTGTATAACAATATGTCTCACTATACTATGATTTAGATTTACTAAAAGAATTTATGTAAAATCACCGATAATGATTTTCATTTTCTAAAAATTACTACAAAGTATTTAACTTATTTCATATCATGTTAGCTTATCATCAACAATAAATAAAATAAGGCTTTTAAGACAAAGTGGCACTATAACTAATAATATGAGTTGGGGCGGTTTTAAATCTAATAAAATCAAAACCTATTATACAACTCCATAGGATAATCATCATGTACCAATCAAATAAGGGAATGTATCTTGAAACAATCATTAACCGTAGTTTGTCATATTATGACAATAACAATATTGCTTATATGGCAAAACGCAATTTACCAATTCACATTAAAGCAATAACTGATCAGTATAAAGTTAGCGGATATTTAAAGCAAAAATCCCAAGCGGATTATTATGGGATTTATAAAGGTCGTTATTTTGATTTTGAAGCCAAGCAATGTACAACCGATAAATTCCCCTTAGCAAGCCTTAAAAAGCATCAGTACGAGCACTTACTAAAAATATATTCTTTGGATGGAATTGCTTTTGTAATTATTTACTTTATTATGTTTGATGAATTTTATTTTGTTGAAATTTCTAAAATAAAAATGTTGCTAGCAACAAAGCACCAGCAACATATTGATTATGAATGGTTTAAAACCAACGGTTTAAAACTACTAATTATTTTTCCGGGAATCTTAAACATTTTAGATCCTATCAAAAATATAATTAATGTTGATGAATAAAAGTTATTCTTGTTCAGCGATAAAGTCTTTAACGCCTTTACTAAAAGTAAATTTAGGTACCTTTTTAGAAGGTATTTCAACTGTTTCACCAGTGATTGGATTGTTAGCGATTCTAGATTTACGAACCACTACTTTCATTTTTCCGATATTACCAATTCTTATTACACCTGTTTTTTTAAGTTCTAATAAGATAAGTTGGTTGTAAGCTTCTAAAATATCTTTAACTGCTTTTTTTTCACAATTAACCATTTCTGATACTTCCTCAACTATTTCTGATTTGGTCATTGGTTTTCTTTCGTCATTTATTGCCATTATATTACTCCTTTAATATATTAAAATATAACTTTTATTTATATTTTAATTTTACTTGAAAATATTAATATCTCTACAAAATATATAATATTTGTAGAAATATATAGAGATATTTCTAATATTGCATTAATATACCATAATTATTTGATAATAACTTTTAAAATTTATAATCAATTTAGGATCGTAAAATAAATAAAATCTCCATTTCATAGGTAGTCCTACTAAAATAGAGATTTTATTATTTAATTTAAATTATTTTAAATATTTAATTGATACATCTAGAGCCAATTTAAACATATCAGCAAAACCGGTTTTACGGTCTTCAGCAGATAATGCATCGCCCGTTACTAGTGAATCGCTACATGTTAATAATGTAACTGCTTTTTTATTTAATATTTGTGCGTTAGCAAATAATCCAAATGATTCCATATCGCAACAATCTGATTTTGTTCTTTCGATAGTTTCTTCTAATTTATATTTTCCATAAAAAGCATCTGATGCATGACATCTTACTTTTTTAACTGGAATTTTTATTTCCTTAGCTGTTTTTAAAACTAAATCTACAATTTCTGGCGTACTTTTAAGAACATGATCTTTTGCTACTGCGCCAACCATTTCAGCGTATGTAGATTCACTATATGAATCATCAACAACAACTACGTCGCCAACGTTTATTTTTTTACTATAAGATCCGGTTGAACCAACTCGCATGATTAATTCAACATCATAAAATTTATATAATTCGTATGAATAAATTCCGACTGACGGAATTCCCATCCCGTGTCCCATGATTGAAATTTCTTTACCTTTGTAGGTTCCAGTATAACAATACATACCTCTAACTTCGTTAACTAATTTAATGTTTTCTAAAAATTTTTCAGCCATGTATTTTGCCCGCAACGGGTCGCCTGGCATCAATACTACTTTGGCGATTTCGCCTTTTTTCGCTTTATTATGTGGTGTCATAATTTACTCCTTTATTTTTTGACCGCTTTGATAACGGTATCATAGTCGCTAATTGCGTCTATTCCTGGTAGAACTTCATCTTCCATATAAGTTAATGAAGCACCGCCGCCGGTTGAAATGAAACTAAAGCCATTTTCATAGCCTAATTTTTTAGCTGCTGATGCTGAATCACCGCCGCCGATTAATGAGAAAGCCCCATTTTTAGTTGCTTGTGAAATGAATTCACAAATCTTTTTTGTACCTTCTTGGTAGTTTTTCATTTCAAAAACTCCCATTGGGCCATTTCATAAAATAGTTTTTGGACCTTCAATTGTTGTTTTAAAGAATCCTTTTTGACCTAAAATTTCTTTTTTGAAAGTTTTAATCGTTTCCTTACCTATATCCATTCCCATGTAATCGCCAAAGCCATCAGCCTCTGCTTTTAAAATTCCTAGATCATCTTTGAATTCTTTATTACACATGGCATCACTAGCAATAACTAATTGGTCACCTTTTTCTTTTAGTAAACGTTTTGCTTCTTCGACCATATCTTCTTCACAAAGTGATTTAC
This sequence comes from Ureaplasma sp. Hg2, assembly GCA_021378525.1. GTDB lineage: Bacteria > Bacillota_I > Bacilli_A > Mycoplasmatales > Mycoplasmoidaceae > JAACJV01. Next base: position 23,129 of record JAACJW010000014.1, read on the forward strand.
CAATATCGTAGCCTCGCGCTTTACTAAAAGTATAAGCCATTCCACCACCGATTAAAATTTTATCAACTTTTGTTAATAAAGCATTAATAACTTTTAGTTTGTCAGAAACTTTAGCGCCGCCTAGGATTGCAATTGTTTTTCCAGTCGTTCCATCACAAGCTTTTGCTAATTGAGTTAATTCTTTTTCAATCAATAAACCAATACAAGAAATCTTAGCATTCTTTGCAATTCCTACATTTGATGCGTGAGCACGGTGTGCTGTACCAAAAGCGTCGTTTACAAAAACATCGCCTAAAGATGCTCAATAAGCACCAAGTTTTGCTTCGTTTTTAGATTCACGTTTAATTTCCTTACCTTTGCTATCAACGTCTTGATATCTTGTGTTTTCTAACACGATAATATCTTTTGGAGCCATCGCTTTAATTGCTGCAGCTACTTTTGGACCTTCGTTTTCACCGATAAACTTGACGCTATTTGCTTTAGTGCCAATTAATTTAGTTAACTCTTCAGTTACAGGAGCTAAACTTTTTTTACCGTTTGTTTTATCTTCAAGTGTTTTCACTCTACCTAAGTGAGATAGAATTACTACCTTGCAATCCTTGTCTAATAAATAACTTAAAGTTGGAATAGTTGCACTAATTCTAGTTGTGTCATTAACCTTTCCATCTTTCATCGGAACATTGTAATCAAGTCGAGCGACAACTGTCAAACCTTGAAAATCAATATCCTTCATTACTTTTTTGTTATACTTCATATTTTCCTCCTAATTTGAAAAACATATAATAAATTATATCTTATTTTTAACTTAAAAAAATAAAAAAACATAGTTACCTATGTTTAATTTTAATTTTTATAATTTTGCAAAATATTTTAATGTTCTAACTAATTGTCATACGTATGAGAATTCGTTATCATATCACATAAACACTTTATAAGATTTGTGTCCGTTAACTTCTAATACTTTAGTCATTAGTGAATCATAGATTGATCCATGTGTTTGACCAATAACATCTGTTGATACGATTGGGTCTTCACAATATTCTAGTGAATCATTAGCACCTTTTTTAACAGCTGCGTTTAATTGTTCTAATGTTGGTTGTTTTTCTAATTCAACAGATAGATCAACGATTGATCCTGTAATTGTTGGCACACGAATTGCTAAACCATCTAATTTACCTTTTAATTCAGGCATAACTAAACCGATTGCAACTGCTGCTCCTGTTGTTGTTGGAATCATAGATTGCGCTGCTGCACGAGCTCTTCTTAAGTCTGCATGCGGTGCATCTTGAATTCTTTGGTCAGCAGTGTATGAATGGATTGTAGTCATCAAACCTGATGTAACTTTAAAGTTATCATGGATTACTTTAATTGCTGGTGCAAGCGCATTAGTTGTACATGATGCTCCAGAAATAATTGTATCTTTTGAATCTAAATCTTCGTGGTTAACATTGTAAACGATTGTTTTAACGTCACCCTTAGCTGGTGCTGAAATAAGAACTTTTTTAGCTCCTGCAATGATGTGAGCGTTAGCTGCTTCTTTTGTTCTAAACATTCCTGTTGATTCAACTACTACATCTACGCCGTGTGATTTTCAAGGTAATTCCTTTGGATCTCTTTTTGCATAAATAGGAATTTTTTTACCATTAACAATGATAGCACCTTCTGCAGCTTCAACAGTTCCATCGAATTTTCCATGAGCTGTATCGTATTTTAATAGGTGAGCTAGAGTTTTAGAATCAGTCAAATCATTGATTGCTACTACTTCTACTCCCTTTCCATCTTTAATTAATGCACGGAAAGTTAATCGACCGATTCTTCCGAAACCATTAATAGCTATTTTTGTTGTTGCCATTATATATATCTCCTTAATTTAATGTATACATAAAAATAATACATCATTTTAAAGATTTGTCCATACTTTCTCAACACAAAAATTGTATAAATACGAATAACTTAAAATGATGGTTTGATATATACAAGTCGAAATATTATAACTACATTTTGTCCATTGGTTTAATTCCAAGGATATGCAAACCGTTGGCGATTACTTGCTTACAAGCTTTAACTAAGTAATATCTTTGTTGTGATAAAGCTTTATTATCGGGATCAATAATTTTATTAGAACTGTAGTAGCTATGAAATTGCTTTGCTAAGCTTGTTAAATATAGCGGTAATTTATTTGGTTCTATATTATTAGTTGCGACTTCAATCGTGTGCTTATAATAATGTAATAAATCAATTAATTCACGTTCGCTATCGCTTGTTAATAAATCGAATTTATTAGTTGTGTCATACTTCCCTTTAGCTAAAATTTGATTAGCTCTTGCGTGAGCGTACTGAACATAATAAATTGGATTGTTATTATCCTTTTTAGTCGCTACATTAACATCTAACTCAATATGAGTGTTAGGGCTTTGACTAATTAAAAATCAACGTGCAGCATCCTTACCGATAGTGTCCACCAAATCAATCAAACGTAGTGAGTTACCACTTCTTTTTGATAATTTGAATTCTTCACCATCTTTTACTAGTTTAACCATTTGCATACAAACGACAGTCAAGACACCTTCGGGATATCCTAACGCTAACATTGCATTGGTCATTCTCGTAATGTAACTAAAGTGGTCAGCTCCTCAAACGTTGATCAACTTATCAACACCTTTGTTACGTCTTAGTTTTATCTCATGGTATGCAATATCGGGAGCAAAATAAGTTGGCACTCCATCTGACTTAATGATGACACGGTCCTTGTCGTCGCCAAACTTAGTTGACCGCAATCAAGTTGCGCCGTCTTTAACATAGGCATTGTCGCCTAATCTTTTAATGACTTCCTTAATAGCTCCACTTTTATGAATATCAGTTTCTGAAAAATAGATTTCAATATCAGTTCCAAGTTGGTGAAGATGATCTTTAATGATATCTAACATTTTATCACGTGCGAATCAACGAATGTCGTAATTAGCTTTTTCGTCAGTGATGTTCATTTTTTCATCTAATTCTAATTTAAGATATTTATCACCAAATTGTTTTTTTAAATCTTCAGCAATACTTATTACTTCAGTCCCATGATAAGAATCTTCGGGCATTTCAATTTTTTCACCGAATAGTTCCTTATATCTTAATAAAGTACTCATCGCGATTTTATTCATTTGGTTTCCTGCATCATTCACAACATATTCTGTTATTACTGGATAACCGTAAGTTCTTAATAATGCAGCAATGGTATCTCCTAAGACAGCGTTACGAGCATGTCCGATATGTAGATAACCCGTTGGGTTAGCCGAAACATATTCAACATTGTATTTGGTTTTTTTCTTTGGAAATTGGCCGTACTTATCTCCTTCTTTTAAAATTTTATTAATTAACTGATTGTTAACTTTTGTATTTAAAAAGAAATTAATAAACCCTGGTTTTGAAATTTCAACTTTTGCATAATCTTTTTGATTTAGATTTTTAATAATAGTAGCAGCTAAAACCATTGGGTTTTGCTTTTCTTGCTTAGCTAATGTCAATGCTATATTACTTGAAAAATCCCCTTGTTTTAATGTGCGTGATTTCTCAACGTTAAAATTTAGATCGACGCTAATCCCCATTGCTTTTAAAGCTTCTTTTAAGTTTTCCTTAATGTTACTTATTATCATATTGTTACACCTCTTATATATTTATTAATTATATTACATATTTAAAATTAATAATAATTAATTAGGGTTTCTATTTATATAATGTGAATTGTAATTCCAAGCGCAACGCCCAATGATAAAATTTAGGGATTGTACTTTCTTTGTAGATATATAAAAAAGTGAGTACTTACAACCCCCACCAAGGAGAACAAGTACCCATGAGTAATTATACACAATTTCAAAAGAAGAAAAAATTAAAATAGAGCCATATTTAGACGTCGGTTTAAGTTTAACAGAAATTGGAATAAGATTAAATTTCTATAAATCCAGTATTTTGCGAAAGGCTACTAAAAATAAATTACAGACGGAACTTATAGTAGTGATTATGCAAATGAATTAGCTGCCAAAAGAGCTACCCAAGCAAAGTATAGTTTTGAAGATAAATATTGGCACTTCATTGAATTCTTTAACAATACCCACGATAAGAGAAAAGGTATAAATCGATAAATGTATTCTCACGGTCAAAACCTTACGTAGTAAAAAAATACCGAAGCGCGGCCGACGTGGCATTACACCTCGTAAACACAAAGAGTTGAATATTACACTACGTTCTGGGGATGCCAATAATAAGAAGGAATATGCCCATTATAAAATTGATCTTGTCCTTTCTTCTCATAATAGTAAATCATGTGTTCTAACATTACTAGAACGAAAAACTAGATACACTTATACTGCGATATTAGAAAATAAATTATGGCAAGGTGTTGGTCGGGTAATCGCCAAGATAATGACATTAAATAATTTATCTGTTAAATCGATAACATCAGATAACGGCAA
>JAACJW010000015.1 GCA_021378525.1 Ureaplasma sp. Hg2
CTTGGCCCCGTAAATATAAATCGGAATATCAATATCCTCTAACATCGTACCGAACTCATCGTCAACCCTAGAAATAAATAAAATAACTCCCGTTGGTTTGCGGCCTAAAATATAATTCATTGTTATTTTATAATCCTTAATTGTGCAAGGACTAGGTACTATAAAAAATAAATATTTAGGATCCAAATTATCTTGAATGCCTTCAATTACTTTTTGATATATAGCATTTTTAATAGACGGTGTAATTACATAAATTGCATCATCTGGTTTACGCATTGTTTTAGCAAAAAAATTAGGCTGATAATTATGGTCTTTTAAAACACTGTCAATTCGATCCTTTAATTTTTGAGAAACATATCCATCATTAAAATATCTAGAAACTGTGGTAACGCTACATTTTGCTAAAAAAGCTATTTCGCGATAGTCAACATTTTTATTACTCATATAATGCCTCCGTCTATTAATTTTACACTTATTATATAGAATGTTTTTTTTAATTAATTTTGTCATTAAAAATTTATCTTTACTTTTTAAAAGTTTCGATTGTAAATTTATGAAAACATTTTCATATAGACAAGTAAATCGTTTGGTTGTATAAATAAGTGTAAGTCAAACATCTTGACTTTGTATTTTTAATAAGGAGAAAATTTATGTCAACAAACGGAAATTCTTTACCGACCGGTATAGCAAAAGACGAAAAAAATATGTCAATTGGGAAATATTATATAAACGTTTTTGTTAAAGGCGTTAAGAAATTTACTTCAACCCTTTGTATGACTTCAATAATTAATGGATTTATCTCGGTTATGCCGGTTATTATCGTAGCTTCAATTGTTACCTTGATAGTCGCGTTACCGCAAATGGTAATGTCTGTTGTTTATGGAAGTGCCGGAATACCCGACTATATTGCTAATAATACAGCGTATACGGGTTTCCAAGACTGAGGAGGAATTATTACCAATTGATCAATGGGAATTCTAGGAATATTTGTAACCGCAAGTATTTCAAAAAACATGATATCAACCCTAAACGGGCGATTATCATTCGATCGGAAAGTTAATGAAACCATGGTGTTTTTTGCAGCAATTAGTTGTTATTTAATGCTATCTGTTATTATCTTTTCAACTAGCAATTGGGCAGATCCAGGTTCTAAATCCAATGCTATATATACTGATCAATTAGGAGCACAAGGAATCCTTCCCGGGGTTTTGGTCGCATTAACAATGCCGTGATTCTTTTATTGATCATACAAATATGATATTACTATTAGATTACCTAAACAAGTACCGCAAGCAATTAGTCAAGCGTTTTTATCAATCATACCTTTATTGTTTGTATTGTTTATTTATGGTACATTATCATATGTTGTTAACACAACACTTAACTTACCGTTATTACCTTATATCTTTCAGGAGATTCAAAAAGGATTAACAGGTAACGCACAGCTGAATAATTCATATGCATTAATTGTTTTATACAATTTTTTAGAGGCAGGTTTCTGATTCATTGGGGTTCACCCCGAACCAGTTCATGCCTTAATGCGTGGAACATTCTGAATTGATAACTTAACATCAAATGCAAATGGGGGTAATAATTTATTTATTGAACCGCTAATGTATGGTTTTGGAGCTATGGGAGGGTCTGGCTCAACATTGATGGTACCTTTCATATGTCTATTGTTGGGTCGAAGTAATCAATTAAAAATTACTGGTAAGACCGCTGCATTACCTATTATATTCCAAGTTAACGAACCAACTTTGTTTGGTGTACCTTGTGTGCTTAACCCGTTAATGTTGGTACCGATGTTATTTACCGGAATGATTAATGATTGTCTTTTCAAATTACTCGCCGATAGTACAAACTTCCAAGCTGGGTCATTATGACTACCATGATCAACGCCATTCTTTTTGCAAACAAGTTTAGCAACTCCAATGGAATATCAACCTTGACTATACTCAGTGATAGCAATCGTTGTATCGACCTTAATGTATTTACCTTGAGTGATTGCACAAGATCGTATGTTGGTTCAAGATGACCGTAATAAATTAGGTTTAAATGGAATCAATTACAAGCCAAATAATGGTTTAGACAATATTAAGTTGAACCTCTTCAAGTATGATCAAGAATCCAGTTATTCTCATAAAGCGTGAATAAAAGATCAATTATCACAATCAAAACTAATTAAGAAAAATTTTGAACTTAGTGAAGCTCAAAAAGAAGAACAATTAGGAGCTTGAAAAGTTCAATACCAAAGTTTAATTAGTGGCAAAAAAATTGAAACTAATGATATGAAGATGAAAAATCTTAGAAAATTCTATGTTGAACGTGAAGAAACACGTATTGCAAAATATCTACAACATCAAAAATTTGCAGAAGAAAAATTATCCAGTGTATTAGAAGCGAAGCAAAAACGTCTTACAAAATACCAAACTAAACACGATGATAAAATTGTTTCATTAAAAGAAATTCTTAATTCGTTCAAACTTTATCGCGATCAATTAAATAGAAAAATTGAAGCTGGCAAAATGAAAAAAGATAATTTATTTTATATGTTTATTGAATTTAAGGTTAACCGCTTAGACAAGAAGTTATTGAAAACAACTGAAAAAGAAATGTGATACAAACCTAAGATTAGAGTTCGTAAGGAACCTGCAAGTAGAACAATAATTGAAATAAGTGAAGAAAAAGGTAAAACTAAAATTAGTTTAGCAAAAGTAGAACTTCAAGACCGAGCAAAAATATTAACTTATGATAGTGCTTTAAATGGTGAAAAGAACGAATACGCTAGAAAATGTAAGGCTGAAGCAAAAGCTACTTTTGAAGCAGCTAAAACAGAAATTGAAGCAAGTAATCTAAAGACTGTCCAAACATCTAAAGAAGAAGCTAAAATAGTTCATGATAAAATTGAGGCACAATTCCTAAAAGGAATCGATGCATATAGAAAACAACCAAAAGTTGATAATGTAAAAATAAATACTAGCACTAGTAGCGATAGCACTGATGTTAAAAAACTTGATAAAGACGAATACAAAGTATTAGTTTTATGTATTGGTGCCGGTTCATCTGCAGTCTTTGCTAATAGCATTAAAGAAGGTTTGCACGAACAAGGTATTTACAATATTAAAACCACAGCACTAGCATGAGGCCAACATGAAGCCGCTCTTAAAGACATTGACTTATTAATTATGTCACCGCAATTAGGATCTTATATTAATGATGTAAAAGGTTATGCTGAACAATATGGATTTAAACTAATTACAACTAAAGCAAGACAATACATTGACTTAAGTCGTAATAGTGATAAAGCTGCTGATCTTGTATTGGAACAATTAAAAAAATAATTTAGAAAGGAAAAATTAAACTAATCATTTAAATAAGGAAGCTTATTTGAACGATTAGTTTTTTTTAATATATTCAGACGGATATTATGGGAATTTACATCTATATGCAACCTAAACAAGACCGCTGATTTCATCTATGAAAATTTTATTTATGATATCGTTATCCATAAATTATTATTATTTGGACTGATGGATTTTTAAAAATTTTACATAATCATTCATAAAATATTTAGAATTTATATGAACTAAAATTAAAATTCATTTAATCCAACTCAAGAATGTTAACAATTTTATTAATATTATGTTATTATTATTGGCGTGTAATCATTTTTTTTATTTTATGATTATGATACACACGGAAGAGTTGTCAATGACAATTTACTTTAACGAAAGGGAGAAATACATGCCAACAATAGCACAATTAATTCGCCACGAACGTAAGGCGAAAGTTAAAAAAACTAAATCACCGGCTCTACTATATAGTTATAATTCTTTAAATAAGAAAGTTAACTATAACCCTTCTCCACTTAAAAGAGGGGTTTGTACCAGAGTTGGTACAATGACACCTAAAAAACCTAACTCTGCAATGCGAAAATATGCAAAGGTTAGATTGACTAATAACGAAGAAGTATTAGCTTATATTCCTGGTGAAGGCCACAACCTTCAAGAACATTCAGTTGTTCTAATCCGGGGCGGAAGAGTAAAAGATCTTCCAGGTGTAAGATACCACGTTGTTAGAGGTGCAGCAGATACTGCTGGAGTTGATAAAAGAAAACAAAAAAGATCGCTTTATGGAGCTAAAAGACCTAAAGTAACAGATAAGTAGGAATAAGGATAATATATGAGAAAATTAAAACCACAAAAAAGACAAGTATTACCTGATCCCGTTTATAATTCACGATTAGTAACTAAATTGATTAATTCAATTATGTTAGACGGGAAAAAAGGTTTAGCTCAAAAGATCATTTATGGAGCTTTTGAACTTATTGAAAAGAAAACTAAAAAACCAGCAATCGATGTTTTTAACAAAGCAATCGAAAACATCATGCCAACATTAGAACTTAAAGTTCGCCGTGTAGCTGGATCAAATTATCAGGTGCCAACCGAAGTTACATCTGAAAGAAAACAAACATTGTGTTTACGATGATTGACTCAATACTCAAGATTGAGAAATGAAAAAACAATGTTAGAAAGATTAGCTAACGAAATCATTGACGCTTCAAACGGCGTTGGTGGTTCAGTTAAGAAAAAAGAAGATACACATAAGATGGCTGAAGCTAATAAAGCATTCGCACACTTACGTTGATAAATGAATGGAGATAATTATATATGGCAAGAGAATACCAAATAAAAGATTTCCGTAATTTTGGAATCATGGCACATATTGATGCTGGGAAGACAACAACGACTGAACGTATTTTATTCCACTCAGGTAAAAAACACAAAATTGGAGAAACTCACGATGGTGAATCTACAATGGATTGAATGGAACAAGAAAAAGAACGAGGGATTACCATCACTTCAGCGGCGACTTATGTCCACTGAAAAGGTCATGAACTTAATCTTATTGACACACCGGGACACGTTGATTTTACTGTTGAAGTAGAACGATCGTTACGTGTGTTAGATGGCGCTGTAGCTGTTTTAGATGGGCAAAATGGGGTTGAACCTCAAACTGAAACCGTTTGAAGACAAGCAAGTAGATATAACGTGCCGCGGATTGTATTCGTTAATAAAATGGATAAGACAGGCGCTGACTTTCAATATTCAATTAAAAGTATTAAAGATCGTTTAGGAGTTAAAGCAACTCCAATCCAATTACCAATTGGAGCAGAAATTGATTTTGTTGGAATTATTGATTTAATTGAAATGCACGCTTTCATGTACGATGGCAAACAAGAAGAAGAATTCACAATCGAGCCGATTCCAGCAAATATGCTAGAACAAGCAAAAGAAGCACGAATTCATATGATTGAAGACGTTGTAAATTATGATGATGCAGCAATGGAAAAATATTTAGATGGTAAAGAATTAACAAATGATGAAATTAAATCTTGTATTCGTAAAGGGGTTCTTTCAACTGAATTGTTCCCAGTAATATGTGGTACAGCATTTAAAAACAAAGGTGTTAAAGCTTTACTAGATGCAATTATTTGATATTTACCATCACCAGCAGATGTACCTCCAATAGTTGGACATCTACCTAACGGCGATACAATTGAACGTCACAATAAAGACGAAGAACCCTTTAGTGCATTAGCATTTAAAGTTGCAACAGATCCGTTTGTTGGTCGTCTTACCTTTATTAGACTATATTCAGGAATTTTACAAAAAGGTTCATATGTTTATAACGCAACCAAAGGTAAAAAAGAAAGAATTTCACGTTTAATGAAAATGCATTCTAATAACCGAGAAGAAATTGACGAAATTAGAGCTGGCGATATTTGTGCAGTTATTGGTCTTAAAAATACTACGACCGGTGATACACTATGTCTTGAAAAACAAGAAATTATTCTTGAAAAGATGCAATTTGCAGAACCAGTTATTATGTTAGCTGTTGAACCAAAAACAAAAGCTGATCAAGAAAAAATGGGTGTAGCTTTATCTAAATTAGCTGAAGAAGATCCAACTTTTAGAACTTATTCAAACGAAGAAACAGGTCAAATTATTATTGCAGGAATGGGTGAATTACACCTTGATGTATTAGTTGATCGAATGCGTCGTGAATTCAAAGTTGAAGTAAATGTAGGGGCGCCACAAGTATCTTACCGTGAAACCTTTACAATTGAAAACGAAGCAGAAGGTAAATATATTAAACAATCTGGTGGACGTGGACAATATGGTCATGTTAAAATTAGATTTGAACCGAATCATGACAAAGGTTTTGAATTCGTGGATGCAATCGTTGGTGGAAAAATTCCTAAGGAATATATCCGTGAAATTCAAAATGGTTTAGTCGAAGCAATGAGTGCTGGGCCATTAGCTGGATATCCAATCATCGATGTTAAAGCAACATTATACGATGGATCTTACCATGACGTCGACTCAAGTGGGATGGCATATAAAATTGCCGCTTCAATGTGTTTAAAATCTGCTGCTAAAATATGTGGGGCTGTTTTATTAGAACCACTAATGGCAGTTGATATATCTGTTCCCGAAGATTACTTCGGTGATGCAATGGGAGATATTTCTTCGCGAAGAGGAAATATCGAAGGAACTGAACAAAGAGGAAACTCACAAACTATAAAGGCGAAAGTACCTTTATCAGAAATGTTCGGATACGCAACCGACTTACGATCTTTTACACAAGGACGAGGTCAATATATTATGCAATTTAGCCACTACGCTCAAGCACCTAAATCAATAACTGAAGAAGTGCAAATAGCTCGAGGCAAGAAAAAATAATACTAAAAATTTAAACTTAAAGTTTTTATTTATATAAAAAAATATTATATAATAATAAAACTTAATTAATATTAAATAATTTATCATTAAGGAGAAATTAAAAATGGCAAAACAAAAATTTGATAGAACTAAACCGCATGTTAATATTGGTACAATTGGACATATTGATCACGGTAAAACAACGCTAACAGCAGCAATTTGTACTGTATTAGCAAAAAAAGGTGGAGCAAAAGCAAGAGATTACGCATCAATTGATAGCACACCTGAAGAAAAAGCACGAGGTATTACTATTAATACAGCTCATGTTGAATATGAAACAGACAAAAGACATTACGCTCACGTTGACTGTCCAGGGCATGCTGATTATGTAAAAAACATGATTACAGGAGCTGCGCAAATGGATGGAGCTATTCTAGTAGTAGCTGCAACTGATGGTCCGATGCCACAAACTCGTGAACATATCTTACTTGCAAGACAAGTGGGAGTTCCTAGCATTGTTGTATTCTTAAACAAATGTGATATGATGGACGATGCAGAAATGCAAGAATTAGTTGAAATGGAAGTTCGTGAATTATTAACATCTTACGGCTTCGATGGAGACAATGCACCCGTTATTAAAGGATCAGCATTAAAAGCTCTTGAAGGCGATGCTAAATATGAAAAAGCAATCACCGAATTAATGGAAGCTGTTGATACATACATCCCTCAACCAGTAAGAGATATTGAAAAACCTTTCTTATTAGCAATTGAAGATGTTTTCACAATCTCTGGTCGTGGAACTGTTGTAACTGGTAGAGTAGAAAGAGGCCAATTAAAAATCAACGAAGAAGTTGAAATTATTGGTATTAGAGATACTCAAAAAACAGTTGTAACTGGAATTGAAATGTTCAAAAAACAATTAGATTCAGCATTAGCTGGTGATAACGCAGGATTATTATTACGTGGTATTAAGAAAGACGACGTTGAACGTGGTCAAGTATTAGCTAAACCAGGAAGTATTAAACCGCATAAAAACTTCTCAGCTAAAATTTACGCGCTTAAAAAAGAAGAAGGTGGACGTCATACTCCAATGTTCAAAGGATATAGACCACAGTTTTACTTTAGAACAACAGATGTAACTGGTTCAATCGTTCTTAAAGAAGGCGTTGAAATGATTATGCCTGGTGATCATACAGATATTAATGTAGAATTAATTCACCCAATTGCAATTGAAATGGGATCTAAATTCTCAATTCGTGAAGGTGGCCATACTGTTGGTGCTGGAACTGTTACTGCAATTCTTAAAGATTAATTTCTAGATATTATAAAAACGAGCTCGAAAGGGTTCGTTTTTTTTATTTCCCTCTAATAATTTATCTTTATTATAATTATTAAATTTAAACAACCCTTATTCAAAAATCATAAAGTAACCACATCTTAATTTACTATGTATAATTAAGATGTTATTTCACACTATATATTAAAGGAGAAATTATGATTATAAATAATTTAAAGTGAGACCTAGATGCTATTTTAGAAGGCGGCACATTGGATGAACTATATAAAAAATGATACAAGCAAAGAACTCATTTAATGAATATCTATCAGGATTTTATAAAAGATGAAAAGCATTTTATTGATTGACTAGAACAGTTAGAAACAATGACGAAATTAAGTAACCGGATTATGAATTATATTTCTAATAATTCAAACGAGGATTTAACCAATCCAGAATGACAAGGGTGGGCTCAAAAAATTAGTAATGATAATGTTGAATATGCAAAACTTCTAAGTAATTATGAAAACATTATTCTTGATAACAAAAGTAAGGTTCAAGGATATTTAAAAAATCCAAAAATCAAAGAGTACCAAAGAGCTTTTGATAATATTTTTAAATTTAAACCACATACTTTATCTGAAAAAGAAGAAAAGTTGATTAGCCAATTAAGTCGTTATAACGGGGGGTTTGAAGAAATCTTTAGTTCACTAACTGACAGTGATATTTCTTATGAAGATGCTAAAACAAAAAATGGTGAAGCTGTTAAGTTAACAACTATGGCTGAGGTTTTTAAACAATTAAAATCACACGACCGCGAAGTGAGAAAAACCACTTGAATTAATTTCAATAAGGAATTTTATAAATATCGTAATACTTTAACTCAATCTTTATACTACAATTATTTAATGTTGAATACTAATGCTAAAATTAGAAATTTTAAGGATTATATTGATGAAACAGCTTTTGGTGATGAAATCAAGCCGGAATTAATAACATTCATTTACGATCAGGTCGCGACCTATAAAAGTATGGCTGAGGAATACCGTCTTTATCGAACGAAGATTTTAGAAAGCATATTAGATATTAAACAATTGGAACCATGAGATAAAAATATTGATTTGGTTAAAAAGGATATTAAGTTTACAGTTGATGAAGCAAAAGCGATAGCAAAAGAGGCATTATTACCATTGGGTAAAGATTATGTTGAAAATATTCAACGAGTTTTTGATGAAAGATGAATTTCATGAATGCCAACTCCGACAAAGCAAACCGGTGGTTATTCAATTGGTGGAACAAAAGGATTGAGCAAATACTATATTAGTATGAATTTTAATGGAACAATTCAATCAATATTTACATTGGTTCATGAATTAGGCCATTCAATGCACTCTTATAACTTTGGCAAATCACAAAAATTATATCAATCATGTAGTATTTTCTATGCTGAAATTGCCAGTATTACTAACGAAATGTTACTTAATCATTATTTATTAAATAAATATGAGGATGATAGTGAAGTTAAATTAATGATCTTAGATGAAATTATTTCAGGTTTCTCTAATACTACAAGTCGTCAAATCATTTTTAGTAATTTTGAATATGAAGCTAATAAATTGGTTAATGATGGAAGCCCCTTCACTTATGAAAAATTACAAGATATTCACCTTGATATGATAGAAAAATACATCGGATTGGATAAACCTCGTGAAGTGCTTTTGAAGCAACCTTATGTTACTGGATTAGCGATGCCGTTGCGAGTTTCGCATTTTTATGTCGGAAATTTTTATGTCTACAAATATGCAATCGGTCAAATCGCGGCAATCGTTATATCAGATAGAATAATGAAGGGTGATAAAGAAGCTCTAAAAAATTACTATGAATTTTTAAAATCAGGCTCTTCAAAGAGTCCGATGGACACAATCGCTTTGTTGGGAATAGATTTAAGTAAGCCAGAAGTATGACAAGAAGCAAAAAAAATTATGACTAAATATTTAGACCAATTTAAAAAAATAGTTAAAAATAGAACCAATGCATAATATATAAATTTTATTTTAAATTTATATATGTTTTGTTTATTAAATAAATTATTGACAATTGTATATGCCATTAAACCTATTAAAAATGATTTTGTTTTGAATTTTAACAAAACAATTTTCAAACCCAATTACGAACTAAAAAAATGAATAGCAAAACCTTAATTAAAAAGACTTATTGTTATGTCTTTTTTAGTTCTAAAATGTATAATAATAATATTGAGATTTTAAGATAACAACTAAATGTTTATTTTTTAATCTCATTTCTATTCAAAAGGAGAAAAACAATGAAGAAATATTTTAAACCATTTAGTAAATTAGTGGACTTGGACAAGAAAGTTCCAATTTCAGAAACTAAAATATTGTTAGGAGAATATAACGGCTTTCAGCGTTATGATATTTATCACCATAACTTTGCCAAGCAAATTGAAAGGTTAATGCGTCAGGCGTTCTGAACACCAGAAGAAATCTCGTTATTAATTGATCGTGAAAATTTTAAGGAATTACCTGAACACGCTCGAGAAGTTTTGATAAACAACTTACTATTTCAAACTCTAATGGATAGCGCACAAAACCGAGGTCTTGATAGCATCATGAGTGAACTAGTTACATCAAGCGAATGAGAAGCTGTATTTAAATCGCAAAGTTATTTTGAACTAATTCATTCACTATCATATTCGCATATTTTAAGAGAAATGTTTAGTTCGGATGCAACAGAAATTTTTGATCGCATTTATTTAAACGAGCACATTAAGCATCGAACTGACCGTGAAATCGCTGCCTATGATGAGATAAAAAAATATCTAAATGGTGTTATGGAAGTTGACCATGAGGGTATTGAAAAGAAAATATTACGGCTTTGTATCTATGTTTATTTTTTAGAAGGATTAAAATTCTACATCAGTTTTTTAACGACTTATGCTATTAATAACGCTTATAACGATGCCATTCCCGGTGTTACTAAAATTATCAAATTAATAAATTTTGACGAAGACATGCATGTTGCTGTTTTTGGTGGATTACTTAATATTTTGAGAAAAAATGAACACGAAGGTTTTACTCACTTGTTTAAAGATAAATGATTTGAAAAAGAAGCTTATAAAATTGTTAATCAAATCGTTGAAGACGAATTAGAATGGGCCGAATATTTATTAAGCTTTGGTCCGATTCCATCACTAACTAAAGAAGTTTTAATCAACTTTATGCAATACTATGCAAATGTTAGATTGGAAAATATCGGTCTTGAACCATTGTTTAAAGATAATAAAAAATCTGATATTGTTGATTGATTTATTTTTTATAAGAATATCAATAAGGATAACACAGCCCAACAAGAAGCTAAAGCTTTGAACTATAATATCGGTACTATGGAATTTGATTATGGTGATAAAGATTTGAATGATATCATTAAAAAATTAATGGAAACCAAATAATAAATGTCAAATAAAGATATAAAGCAAATAACTCTTTCGCGTTTAAGCGAAGATATTGATGATAAAAAAACCATAGAGATTAATCGCAGTAAAACACCAATTGAAGCGGATCATTTAATCGTTATAAAACGAGATGGCCGCGAGGAATTGTATAATGTTGATAAGATGCGAAAAGTTTGCATGTGAGCATGCGACGGAGTAGCATATCGCGCTGAAAAATTACTTGAATCAACAAGAATTAAACTATATAATAAAATTAAAATTGCACATGTTTATGATGAATTAATTAAGACGGCAGTCAATAGTATAAATCGTATGTTTCCACAATATGAAGAGGTGGCTGCGAAATTGCTTATTTTAAAGTTTTATCGTGAAGCGTGAAGCATTAAAACAAATAAAGAATACCCTCATATGAAGGAAGTTATTACAAAAGGTTTAAAACATAATCGCTATAATAAGAAAGTATTCGAAAGTTATAGTGAAGAAGAAATCGAAGAGATTAATGGATACATAGATGTTGAACGAGACTATCTATTTACTTATAAATCACTTTACACATTTTTTACGAAATATTGCATAAATTATGCTAAAGGGAAAAAACTTGAATTGCCCCAACATTGTTATATGAGAATTGCAATGGTTCTTTTTTCAGGCGAGGACAAGAAAAAACGTTTACAGTATGTTAAAGAATTTTATAGCGCGATTAGTACCCATATGTTTACTATGGCGACGCCAATCATGTTGAACGCCGGTACACAATGGCAACAATTATCTTCATGTGTTTTAAGTAAGGCCGCAGATAACGCGCATAGTATTATGGATTCCACCAAGAACATTGCAATCTACTCTAAGTATAAAGGTGGGACAGCGTTGGATATTACCGACATTAGAGCGAGCGGAAGCTATATTATGGGTAATAACGGCATTAGCAGTGGTCCCGTCCCTTTTTTAAAGATAGTTGAAGCGACAATCAAAGCCTTCAACCAAGGGTCTGATCGTCCTGGCGTATGTTGTATTTATTTTCCTTGATGACACCGTAATGCAAGAGAATTAGTTGTGCTTAAGAATAATAACGGGACCGAAGAAAATCGAGCTCGTAACCTTCAATACTCAATTAAATTAAATCGCTTGTTCATTCAACGGGTGCTTGATAATAAAGAAATTACATTGTTTTCACCGCACGAAGTACCAGAGTTAAAAAATAAATTTGGGAAAGAATTTGAAGAAGCATATTTAAAATATGAAGCAAAAACATCAGGAATTCATAAAACGGTAATGAACGCTCGAGATTTAATGGCGTTGATTTTCAAGGAAAGAGTAGAGACTGGAAATATCTATATGTTCCACGAAGAAAATGTAAACGAAAGTTCTATGTTAAATAGATACATTAATTCATCTAACTTATGCGCTGAAATTGTATTGCCAAGTCGAGCTTCTAAATTAATTGAAGAAAAGGCTTTCTTAGAAAAAAACAACAAATATATTATTACTAAAAAATACGATGCTGGTGAAATAGCATTATGCAATTTAGCATCTATTAACCTTTATAAATTTGAATATTTAACCGATAAAAAGAAACAAAGATTAATTGATATAGTAATTCGTGCGATGGATAATACTATTGATTTGGCTGAATATCCAGTTCAAGAGGGTTTCGTTACTAATATTAATTACCGCTACCTAGGTATAGGTGTATTAAATTTTACTAACTATCTAGCAAGCAAACAAATTGTGATAGATGATCCAAAGGCATTAAATGAAACCGCTAGGATATTCGATGAGCTAAGTTGAATGATCATTAATTCATCAGCTGATTTAGCAATTGAAAAAGGAGCTTTCCCTAATTTTGCTGAAACTAATTGAGCTAAAGGCGACTTGCCAATTTTACGCGCAAATAAAAAAGCGTTAAATTTAACTTCATATCATCCTGATTATGAAAAATGAGGTAAGCTATCAAAAAAGATAGTTGCAACAGGATTGCGGAACGCACAATTAATGGCTATTGCGCCGACCGCTACAAGTGGTAAGGCAATTAATGCAACCGAAAGCATTGAACCAATCCAGCACTTCTTTTATAAGGAAGATGGAAAAATTAGTTTGCCAACATTAGCACCCAATATTGCTAAAAACGGTGACTATTATAAAACAGCAATCGATTGTGACCAATATGCTTTAATTAAACTAGCTGCAATTCGTCAGTGTTATTTGGATCAAAGTCAATCAATTAATGTTTACTTTAAAAAAGTAACCTCTTTAACCGAATTTTCAATGCTTCACTTCTATGGTTTTTTGTTAGGCGTAAAAACATTTTATTATTGTAAAACCGAAAAAGATGTAGTGGATGAGATTTGTGAAAGTTGTACATAAAGTAAGAATATATAAAAAAAGTAATTTGTAGGAAACAAATTACTTTTTTTATAATTGAGAAATTAATTATTTCATTAAACGAAGTAAATCATTAAGAATCATTGTTTCTTCGTCGGTTCTAATTGCATATAAAGCAAATTGTGAATTTTTATCTGATATTTTTAATAAGTCATCATACTTTTGTTTATTCAATGATTCAGATAATTTTAATTTAAGTAAAGGAAGTGCTTCGACAATCATTTTTCGTACGTGTGCAGCGTTTTCACCGATTCCTCCTGTGAAAACAATTGCATCAATGTTTCCGTCTAACTCATTAGCATATGAAACGATATAGGTGGCTACTCTAGCGGCGTACGCTTTAAGAGCGAACATTGCATCGGCATTGCCTTCTTGGCTCGCTTTAGTGATGTCGCGGAAATCACTCGATACCCCTGATAAGGCTAACATGCCAGATTGTTTATTTAAAATATCAACAATATCTCCAGCATTCTTATTTAATTCTTGAGCCATGTACGCAACTACAGCTGGATCGATATCACCAGATCTCGTTCCCATGATTAAGCCTTGCAGTGGAGTTAGGCCCATTGAGGTATTAATTGATTTCCCATCTTTTATAGCACAAATACTAGCGCCATTTCCTAAGTGACAATTAATCACGTTGGCATTTTCCTTTTTTAATTCTTTTGCAACACGTTGAGCTATATATTTATGGCTAGTTCCATGCATCCCATAACGTCTAACATGATGTTCTTTATATCATGATTGAGGAACTGCATACATTCATGCGGTTTTGGGCATAGTTGTATGGAAAGAAGTATCAAAAACAGCAACATTTTGCGCTTCACTCAATTCTTGGAAAGCTTTAATAATATTTAGTTCACCCGGATTGTGTAAAGGCGCTAATTTTGAGAAGCTATCAATTTCATTCATTATCTTAGAGCTATCAATTAAAACTGATTCCTTAAATGTTTCTCCACCTTGAACTATTCTATGACCGACTCCTACTAATTCTTTTAAATCCTTAATAATTTCATGTTTTTGTAATTGGTCAATTAATAATTTAATTGCCTCTTTATGGTTGTTTAACGGATGCTTAAATGTGTATTCTTGACCATTACATTTAATAGTAAAGACGCCGTCAACAAAAATTCTTTCAGCTAATCCACTGGCTAATACTTTTTTTGTTTTCAAGTCTAACGCCTGAAATTTTAATGACGATGATCCACCGTTAACAATTAATACTTTTTGATTCATATTTTCTCCTAATTATAGTTATCCTATTTATCATAATAAATGGTTTAACTTTTTCTTACAATGTAGATTATATCTTAATAAAGGTAGACATATAAAATAATGCATTTATTTTTTTCTTTTTTAAAAGCTTAACTAATTATTTAATGTTAATAAAACAACATATTTATTAATCAATAATATTTGTTTTATATTATTTTTTTACAATAATATTTGTTTAAATCAATAATATGTGTTAATTTTCTTATTTTCGATATTTAAAATAAGCGCTTTTTTAAGATTGAATATATAATTAAAATAAGTGGTAGGGAGTAATTATATGGCTAAAAAGGTGCTAATTATTAGCCGATATTCTTATACTTCAAATACTAAAACCGGTAAATACGTCGCTAATTTAATTAAGTTACTAATAAAACATAAATATACTATTGACGAATTCCATCTTTTAGACCGTGAGGGAGATGAGGAAAACCTAGTAAATGATAGTATTAATTCGATTAAACTAGAAGGTTTTGAGAACGAATTAACAGCCTTGGGGAATTCGTATTATGGCAATATGCCAGCCGGCGCTTTTCATTTAAGAGAAATGCTAAGGGTTACACGAGAAATTATTTATGGAGCTGTTGCAAATAATGATTACAAATTTATAATCGATACTAGCGCAATATACTTAAAGGATCTTTTTAGATTACCTAATTATATTATTGTTCAATTAAAGAGTCGAGATGGATATAACGGTAAAATTTATAAGAGTCATCTTCTTAACTTTATAAACAAACAAAAATTATTGTCTTCAGGTTTAGCTAATCCGTTAAAAAAAGCACCAAACATTATCGCTTTTAGTGATTCTAGATGGATCAATAAACATGCTAATAAATTTTTTATTCTACCCGCTTGCGATGACATTCTTAAGGGGAAGCCGGACATAAGACAAAAATTAAAAATTATTAATTACGGAAAAATTGATTTGTATCATAAACGGACTGATAAATTAACACAATATGCAATTTTAATAAACGAAAGTATCTATATTTGGGGTAGAGTTGAGAAGAGACACAAAAGATATGCTAGTAAACATGTTCACATGCACCCCCCTTTTGCTCGATCTGAATTACCAGGCATTCAAAAACGAGCCAAATTTCTTATTAGTTTTAGTGAACGTGAATATTACCCTAGTAATTTAATTGAGTCATTAGCAAACGGGACGCCAATAATTATTCAAAATAATTATAAGCAAGCAAGCTGATTTACAAACGGCAACAAGAACGGCCTTTTGCTAAAAAAGAAACGAAGTAAAAATAATTTGGTTAAGGATATTGACCGTTTCATTCAAATGAATGATATTCAATATGCTAAACTTTGTGCTAATGCATTGTCTTTTGCACAAAAGAATTTTAGTTTTAGTAAATTTGAAAAATCTTGAATTAAAGCCTTGAGCGAAATAGGTAAAAGCTATGATAAAAATGATTTATCACTTAAAGAACATTATGAGTTTTTAAAGCAACGCCATGAACTTTGAGTTGAAGCAAATGACAATAACAAGGATTCTATAGAAGAACAATTCGAGAATGATCATGAAGAGAATCAATCAGATGATTTAGCAAATAAAATAAACGAAAAATCAAATGATCAATTAAATGATGCTAAACCGATAACTAACGGAGAAACAGCAGAAAAACCAATCGCAACCAAAACCGTAGTTTCAAAAACGAAAGTCGCTAAAAAGGCGCCGGCTAAAAAATCTGTAACTGCTAAAAAACCGATCGTAGATAATTTTGCGCTAAAAACCGCGCCAGTTAAGGTAGCGTCCGATAAAGACGCTACAATTAAAAAACCGAATAAAACTTTAAAATCATCAGTTAAAAAACCGATTAAAATTAAAAATATAACTGTAGAACCTGCAACCACGAACAAAAAAGAAAATGAGGAACCCACTAAGAAGGTGGTAAAACCCGTTGAAAAGTCAACTAAATCAACTGTAGCTAATTCAACACTAAAAACTGCGCCAGTTAAGGTGGCGCCCGTTAAAGGTGCTAAAATTAAAAAACCAACTACAACTTTAAAATCATCGTCAGTTAAAAAACCGATTAAAATTAAAACTACAATTGTAGAGCGTGCAACTGCGAGCGAAAAAGCAAATGTGGAGCCCACTAAGAAAGTGGCAAAATCCATTGAAAAGCCAACTAAATCAACCGTAGCTAAAAAACCTACAACAGCTGTTCAAAAACCTGCAATTAAAAAAAAGACAACTAAAAAGGTTGCACCAAAAAATAAAAAGTAACGAATTAATTATCTAATTCATTACTTTTTGGTTGATAACTATATAATAACTTTCAACACATTTCATCCTCGTTCAAGCTATAATAACTTTCCACTTCACCGATTAATGTGAAACCTATATCGATCAATAGGGACATTAATTCTCGATTGTTCCTTGCTACTTTAAAATAAAGTTTTTCATTTAAATGGCAGCCTTGATGATGTATGATAAGCAATCTAATTGCCGCATTATCTAATTTTAAATATTGAAAAGCAGGGATAAAAAAAAGCACTAATTCTACTCCGTCGCGATAATTAATAAGGCCAGCAAAACCAACTGGAGTATTATTAACATTGACTATTTTAAATATCGGCTCATAAATTCATTGTGCTTTTTTTCCGACCAAGCTTCGATAATAGCCAAAAACTTCGCGTTTTTTTTCAAGTCCCGATTGATACATTTTTGATTGTTTTAAATAATCGTAAGAATTAGTTCAAAGATTAAAAAATATATTTTCATCTCTTCTTGTTAATTTCATTTGCACCATCGTATAATGGTCATCAATTTTTATTCGATTCATATTCACCTTATTTTAATTATTATAACAATATTTTTGCTCGCCAGAGATTTAATTCAAGAGTGGTTTTTTGAAGCTTTATAAAAAAAGCGTTATTAATTAAAAATTAAATATTAAAAATTTTGCTAATATCTTCGTTTTTTGCTATAATATCATTGCAAGATAATGCAGATGTAGTTCAGTGGTAGAACGCAACCTTGCCAAGGTCGAGACGCGAGTTCGATTCTCGTCATCTGCTCCATTTTACAAAAATAATCACAACGCTTATCGCGTGTGATTTTTTTTAATAAATCGTCTTTATGTGTATAATCTTTAATATGAATAGTAAATTAAACGATAAATTTGTTTCACAACACAAACAAATAAAAAATTATATTAAAAAGAGCCAAAGAATATTTTCTAAGGATAATATTGTAGATATTGAACCTTTTATAATGTGGTCGGCATTAATAGTGGGTTTGATACTACCGTTTTTATTTCATATTATTTATAGCCTTCCTGGAGTTGGTGGCACATTTAATGAACTTTTGGTGGTTTGTTCCACAATTATTTTTCCACCCGTTGCATTATCTATTATTTCCTACCGTTATTTTTCGCAGGTTCTAGATACAGGGATATGGTTATTATTTCTTTATTTACCAATTGTTAGCATCATAGGACAAATTGTTGGATCATTTGGCGTGAATCCGCTTGATACTAATTATGCTTTAATTGTGAGCATTCTAATACCTTTTTTATTATTGATAGCGACTTTTTATGGATCGCCAACTCTACGAGAGCATTTTTTAGAATTTAAGAAAAATATTATTATTATGGCTGCAATTTGATTTGTTGCAATAATTATCATTATTGCATTATATTTTAGCATGCAGGCAATTTATATAGCATCAGGCTGATGGGTAAATCCTGAAAATCAGACAAATTTACAAAGTTTAATTAGAGACGGCGATGCTTATGGGATAATAGTGTTATTTTTTTCAACAATTATTATTTCCCCCTTTATAGAGGAGATATGCTACCGTTTTGGTATTTTTAACACTTTGAACAATGAGTGATTTGCAATTTTTGTAAGCACTATTTTCTTTGCGAGTTTACATATGCACGTACCATCTGATTGAATCATGTTACCCATGTATATGCCGATGGCTTTAATTTCAGCGGTATCATATTACTTTACGAGAAATATTACAATTTCAATTAATTTACATATGGCTTATAATTTACTGATGTTTATTCTTATGCTTGTATTATAAATTAAACAAATCATTATTTTGCCCATAATAGAATTGTGATAATAATGATTTATGATAATATTAATTATAGGTTTAAGCCTATGAAAAAGTATGTCAATATTATCAATTTTTTTAGTTCCATTTATTATTTATTTTAATGCCTTTTGTTGTAGTAAAATAATTCGTCGTTTTATTCCGCGGATTAATAGTTATCTAGCATTTGCATTGGGTTTTTTAATGCTTTTTGCAATGCTAGCAATAGCTACAATTCCTATTATGGTTATAAATGTTGATTATGAATTATTTGCTTATTACCTTTTGACTTATCAATTGTTTCTAATTTTAATATACCTTTTGAACTGACGTCATTTTTTCACAACATATTATATCAATATAAAAACTCTTTTACTCTTTGTTTTTGGAGTTATAGTTTTTTTAGGTATTTGAGCTATTGCGTGGAATTGGAAAGCATCATCGGTTGACAGCATTGATTATAATTTGCTATTAAAAGATTATTTTGCAGGAACCGATAATATCTGGACACCCAATACTTTATTTGATCGTTACCTTTTTAACGCGATTAATAAGGTGCTGATTAATTCTTTTCATGTCACCGATGTTAAAATCTACATGAATTATACCGCCACACTAATATATAGTATTTTTTCAAGTGCAATTCTAATTGGAACTTTTTTTGATAAAAGTCGCATTAACAAATTAGATGTTTTATACTTTATAGCAATGATTGTCTTCTTTGGATCAGTTCCGTATTTTTTTGGTGTTTCTCCGATTCTAAACAACATTTGAATTATGATGCTTTTGATAACTCTTTTAAAGGTGCATAATATTGATCAAACCAAAATGAAGCAATCTGAAGTTGTGGTATTAGTTAATATGGTGACACTCGCTGCTTTTGCAATTAGTCCTGACGCTTTGATTGTGCTCGTCGTATGTAATTTTCTTATGTGTAGTTTGAGTTATATTAACAAACGAAACAAAGCAACTGATTACAACATAACAATGTTATTCACTTCCTTTTTAATTTTAGTTATGAGTATTAACTCAATTAATTACGTAGTTGGGATCACTCTTATTTTAGTTGTAATCGTTTTATATATAATTTATTTTCTAATCAGAAATACATCATTGATTTACCGTGCCACGACAAATGTTGACAAGCAATTAATGCATTATATAAAACCAATTATGTATTCTATTTCAGCAATTGTTTTAGCCATTTCCTTTATTATATTTGCAACCATTGATAATTATAAATTTGATCAAAATAGTTGGGTTCTGAGTGAATTGAAAGGAATGTCGTTAGATCAAAGCAATTTCTTCTATTGAGTTGTTAATGCCGGTTTTTGAATCGCAAACATTTTATTATTGTATATCGGATTATATTGAGAGCGTTTTGGAACCGAACGAAAGTTTATCAAATATGCTCCCATCACAATTACTAATTTTCTAATTTTTTGGAACCCCTTTAGTACAAATTTGTTTGATAAAATAGTACTATCAAGTAATGCCGGCTCCATTCAATCGTTATTTCTCTTGTCATCCGTCCCGATAGTGATTAGTTTGATGAACCAAATAAATGCGAGAGACCATTTAAATTATAAATTTGCCATTATCTGTTTAATGGGAATGGTTGCTTTAACCGTTATACTTTATATCAATTATAGTTAGGAAAATATTATGAATATAAAAACCGCAAAAAGTAATTTGCTAAAACTTAAAACAAAATTAGTTCAATACGAATATGAATATTATGTGCTCGACGAACCCTCTGTGACGGATTATGAATATGATCAAGATTTAAAAGCATTAATTGAAATTGAAAAAGAATACCCTGATTTAATCACTCAGGATTCACCATCGCATCGTGTCGGCGGAACAATTGCAGCAAAATTCAATAAAGTAAAACACATTAATCCGATGATGTCATTGGGTAATATTTTTAATATTGAAGGTTTGAACAAATTTAATGATGATATGCTAAAAAATGTCGCCACCAACAAAACATTGAGCTATGTTGTTGAGCCTAAAATAGATGGATTAGGAATTTCACTAATATATGAAAATTCTTATTTGAGTCGGGCTGTGACTCGTGGTGATGGCGTTTTTGGTGAAGACGTTACGGCAAACGTAAAAACGATTAAATCAATCCCTTTAAAAATCGATGATAAATTTAGCAATGAAATAATTGAAATTAGAGGCGAAATTTATCTAAGCAAAACTGATTTTATTAATATTAATGAATCGTTAGATGGTGTTAAAAACTTTGCTAATCCAAGGAACGCCGCCGCTGGAACATTACGTAATTTGGATTCATCGATTGTAGCCACTAGAAATCTTAAAGCGTTTTTATATTATATTCCAGAAGCTATTAAACTTAATCTTCATACTCATTATGAAGCCTTGCAATGATTAAAAGAAAACGGTTTTAGCACAGCTAAAATAATTACATATGCTAAAACTTTAGCTGATGTTAAAAAACAAATCGAGCACTTAACTAATGTGCGAAATGATTTGGATTATCAAATTGACGGAATTGTCATTAAAGTGAACGAGTTCGAACTATACGATGAAATTGGGTATACTTCTAAATTTCCAAAATGAGCTATCGCTTATAAATTTCCAGCAACTATTTCACAAACTAAATTATTGGATATTATCACAACGGTCGGACGAACCGGAAGAATAAGTTATGTTGCCAAATTAGAACCGGTATTATTAGACGGTTCGACAATAAGTTCTGCAACTCTGCATAATGCTGAATTCATCGCTGAAAAGGACATCATGATAAATGATTACATTAACATTTATAAAGCGGGTGATGTTATACCTTACGTTATGGGAGTCGTTACAAATAAACGCTCTAAAAATCTAGTTCCCTGGACACCTCCGACAATATGTCCAGAATGTAATCAAGCCCTAATTAAACCTAAGGGTGAAGTTGATCAAAGATGTGTTAATGAGGTCTGCCCCGCTCGAATTATCGGAACTTTAATTTATTTTTGCAGTCGTGTTGCGATGAATGTAGAAGGTTTAAGCAGTTCTATTATTACCAAATTATATGGAGCTCATATAATCACAACCATTGCCGATATCTATCGCATTGAACAAAAATCTTATGAAATCTTAAACGGTAATTTTTTAATTAAGGAAAAGAGTTTTCGGAAATTAACTGATGCAATTAATGTCACTAAACAAAACTCATGTGAGCGCTTACTAACCGGTTTGGGAATCAGACACATCGGTAATAACGTGGCAAAGGTTTTGGCGAAGTATTTTAAATCGATTGATAATATCAGGTTAGCAACTTATGAAGAACTAATTAGCGTAAATGAAGTCGGTGATAAAATGGCTGAATCAATCATCAATTTTTTCCAAAATAATGCTAATTTGAAAACAATTGAAGAACTAAAAGAATTGGGATTAAACACTTATTATAAGCAAACTTTGGATGCACAAGTATTGGATCAAATAAGCCTTTTTGAAGATGATAGTAATAATAAGGTGGTTAAAATAAGCGAAGTTAATAAAAAATATATGCATAAGAGCTTTGTTATTACCGGTTCTTTTTCCATTAGCCGAAATGTAATTAAGCAAATTTTGGAGGAAATTTATTTATGTAAAGTTTCTTCTACAATAACAAAGAAAACAGATTATTTATTATCAGGCTTAAATAGCGGTAGTAAATTAGCGAAAGCAGAAACATTTAAAATTTCTATTATTACTGATGAATTCTGAAAAAATTAAATAATTACTCATCAATATCAAGATTGTACCTAATTATTTATGTAAAATAATTAGGTAATAAATTATAGGAGATTTTAATGAAGATATCATATAATAAAAAAATGTTAAATAAACTTAATGGTAGCGGTAGTAGTGCAAGCGAAACTTCATACGAATATGAAATGCGACTTCGTGCTGAACGAATTGAGAAAATGACTCAATTAAAAAAACAACGAGAAAAAGCACGCGGAGCAGGTGATGTTTTTGGCGATGATTTAGTTGGAAAGGTTAAACAATCAAATAATGAAGCCGATGCGCTAAGGATCCATTTGGCACGGATTCGTGAATTCGAAGAAGACGAAAAGTTAAAACCTAAACATAAAATTACCTCAAAGCGAACCACTAAAATTAAAGTAGTTACTAATGGTGCTGCTAAAAAAAATGCTGCAACTAGAGCAATAGTTAAAAAACCAGTCATTAAGGCAAAGCATACCAAACCTGTAGTATTCAAAAAAGTAACCATAGCTAAACCGACAACCGCTAAAAAGCCTACAGCAGTAGCAAAACCAATAACTGTTAAAAAGCCAACAACCAAAGCATCGAGTAAGAAAATAGCATCTAAAAAACCGGCTACCAAGGGGAAACCAAATAAAGTAAAAATGGTTACAAAAAAAACGTCTAGTTTAAAATTTAAACCAGGCAAAAAAGCCACTATGATAATAGCGTCAAAATCTGCCGTTGCTAATAAGAAGTCGCCAAAAATTAAAAAGTCAACAACCAAAGCATCTTTTAAAAAGGCGACACCAACTCAAAAAACATCCGCTAAAAAAATGGCACCGCACAAACCTAAAAACATCAAAAAGAAGTAATGATTTTATTAAATAATAAAATCATTTTTTTCATATAATATATAGTGGTTTCAAAAAGCAACACGTCTTATGTTTTCGATAATTAGATTTTTATAAAGCATTTGTATGGAAAAAGACTTATAATTAATTATTATATATAAATCTTTGGGGCAGGGTGTAATTCCCGATCGGCGGTAAAGTCCGCGACTTTCTTATGAAATTGAGCTAGTGAAATTCTGGCGCCGACAGTATAGTCTGGATGAAAAAAGATCAAAGCGATAGTGATATCGCTTTGTTTCATAACCCCTAAAAAGGAGTTTTTATGGGTTTTAGAAGTTGCTATGAAGATAAAAATGTTGTCAAACACATAACTTTGTCTGGCATGTTTTTAGGTCTTTCAATAATAAGCTCTTTCATTCTTTCGTTCGTATATATTTTAGGGTCCTTTTTAACATTAGATATTTCAATTGTTTTTATTATCCCCATAGTTTTTTGCTGTGGTATTTGATGGGGGTTATCCGCTGCAATAGTGCAAGGCCTCTTTACCTTAATTTGATCCGGTGCCGGCGGGTGAATCGGATCAATCATATTAATTGTTACAAATGTGATAGTTATTATTATTCTTTGGGAATTCGAACGTTATTGTAAAATTGAAAATCGTAAAATAAAATGAACTGTTATTTATAGTTTACTAGTTCCAATTATAATGATAATTTTGAGCGCTTTAAACGGACTACTATTCACGCCATTATTTTGATGGTTTTTAGGGATAATTCAAACTCCGTCGTTTGTCGAGGCAAGCACTTTCGCTGCGGCAAATAATGGTGTGAATGTTTATCTCTTGGGATTTAATGATTATTGGAAGGGAATTTTTGCGCTTTATTGTTTATTTAATTTTATTAAATTTTCTATTGTTGCCGTAATTATGGTTCCGATTCATTCGCTACTAATTTATAAATATCAAATTAACCCCGACATAGAGACGAATTAAAGCACTTTAAATAACGTTTTTATTGCTATCTAATTGTATTAGATTATAATTATTAAGAGGTGCTTTATATGCAAGATAAAAATTTTGATTTTGTTAAAAATTGTAATATTTGAAAAGCAGCCACTTACATTACGTTAGACAACGAGGAAGTGGATGATAGCTGTAACATTCAGGAATCCATTTGTAAGGATTGTTATAATTTGCTACATGAAATAGAACCCCGTTCAAAATTATGTAATTTATGTCGTAATAACTATCTGCCAATGTTTCTAGATAAATGCGGTGATGATACGACAGCAAATGGATGAATCGAATGCGGAGGGTTTGCGACACATTATCAATGTGCTTACGAATTTAGGTTAATTATTAGTTTGTCGCTTATTTTAGAAATTCTAATTAATCGAAATTCTTCTAACGCCAACATTAAACCATACCCATACCTTACTCTTAAAACCGCAGTTCAAGAGCTTAATAACTTATTAAAGAATCCAAGAGTTGAAGATATTAAATGGGAAAATGAATTAACTACAATTGTTGGAATTATTGATCGTGGCGTAAAAAAAATAGACCTTTCAGATGAAGAGCAAAATGAAGTAGATAATAAATTACATTATTTATCTAATTATGCGAAAGAAAAATATTACAATGATATCAATCACATCGGCTCGATTATTAAGGCTACATATAGTTATTGGAACGAGGACGATAATGCATTGAGCAACAAAAGAATGTTCGAATTACCAGAGTGCTTTAGTGAGTCTTTGATTAACGAATTTAATTTAACAAAAATTGAATTTGATAAATTAACGCTACCATTCAGAGTCGACAGCATAAATTTTAACCAAGATTTAATTATGCAAAGTAGAATTATTTGATTGATAATCTTTAATGATAAGTTATCGAAATTGAAATATTGAAACTTGAGTATTGACACTTTAATAGATAACGCTTTAAAATCACGTCTAAATTATGTTTTGGAACAGCAAAAAACCGATAATTATATTGATTTAGTTATTAATGAAATTATTAAATTTAAGAATAATTTAGATGAAAATAGTATTATATCAAATCATTTTCTTAGCTTATTTCTAAAAATAGTTAGAGATTATAAAGAAGAAAAAAAATCATTGCAAACAAAGAAATTGGAGATTTAAAATGAATAATTTAATTACGAAAGCCGTTATTTTAGCGGCCGGACTTGGAACGAGAACATTACCCGCTACTAAAATAATACCTAAGGAAATGCTAACTGTTTATGATCGACCAGCGATTCAATGGATTGTGGAAGAATGTATTCACGCAAGCATTAAAGAAGTTTTGATTGTTATAAGTGATAGTAAATTTGTAATTACAGAACATTTTGAAAACAATAAAAAATTAGAAGATATTTTATTGTTGAAAAATAAAAATCATGCTTTTGATAAGATTCATAATATTGGAAAGAATTTAAAAATTACTTACCAATATATAAATGAACCTAAGGGAACCGGGGATGCTATTCTTAAGATAAAGGATTTTACAGAAGAACAACCGTTTGCTTTATTATTAGGGGACGACGTTACTATTAGTAGTTATACTCAACAACCGGCAATATTAGAATTGATGAAAGCATATAATAAATCACAAACTACCATTCTAGGCGTTAGGGACACTCCCTTTGAGGATATTCCACTTTATGCATCGGTAGATCCAAAAACTTCAATTAACCTATCAAAAAGTCGCACTTTTGAAATTGCTAATATTGTTGAAAAGCCAAAAATTGAAACAGTTAGTTGTCCGTACACATCAATTGGGCGATATATTTTAACTAATGATATTTTTCAAGCTTTAGAAAAAACTGAAATAGACCGGTTTGGGGAATTAGAATTAGTTGATGCGATTCACCACCTACTAAAAGTAGACAAGAAACAAGTTTATGCTCACGTATTTTCAGCTAAACATTATGATGTTGGAAACCGTGTTGGGTTGTTCGAAGCTAACTTACGTTTAATATTAGAAAATAGAGAAACCAAAGAACGAATACTTGAAATTCTTAAAAAAACTCTAGACTCAGGCGGAGAGGAATGGTAATCATTTTATATAAAAATTATAAGATTGATTTAAACATTTATTAAAATAGGATTTCTTACAGGAATTCTATTTTTTTATAAATCTATACATTGAATTCATTATTATTGATAACTTTTAAAGTCTTGATACGCGAATCTATATTTTCGTTAAATTTTATTACTAAAAATATATTTTAAATTATTGTTGACACCCATATTTATCTATGTATAATAATATAGCGTAGTCCACGGGGTTAATTCCCAAGGACTATGGAATGATCTTTGAAAACTAAATAGAATCCGTCAATTTTTGAGAGTTTGATCCTGGCTCAGGATTAACGCTGGCGGCATGCCTAATACATGCAAATTGAACGAAGTATTTAATACTTAG
>JAACJW010000016.1 GCA_021378525.1 Ureaplasma sp. Hg2
GTGCATGCGTCTAGTTCAATGATGTCACCAGCAATACCTTTCTTTCCGATATATGGGTGCACCTTTTTAGTGTCAAATGTTGCTTCTTCTAATTTTACAAGTGAACCAATTTCAGCGTTTTTTATTTTGCTTAAAACTTTTATTTTTTTATTAATGATTCGTTTTGTTTGACGATTCGATTGAGGCGAATAAATCAAATCCTTAATTAAATAATTATGAACTGATTTACGTGAAATATTATAGTTATCCTTAACGAAGAAATTATAAAATCCGACAAAATTCATTCGATATAAGTCGTCATTTCGAACTGCATTTATTTTTTTGGTTTCCTCAAAATATAGCTCACTAAAAAATGAGCTATCCTTTTTATTTATCGGGGTCTTGTTGATATTTCCGTGTACTAAAAATAACGCCCGTCCTAATTTGTATTGTTCTAGTAAATTATAAATATTAGATCTACCTGTTCCTAATTTAGTAGCCAATTTAACTTTACTTATTTTACAATCAGATTTATATCATTTCCTAATGACTTCATATTGCCATTCCCGCTTCATGCAAAATGTATTTTTCTTATTCATATTAATACCTCATTTAAATTATGAAGTCTAATATTATCATAATTGAAAAGTGTCCAATAATCGCTTTCCAATTAAATCCGTAAAAGTGTCCAATATTCGCTTTCCAATAACAATTTGTCACCTTGAGTGACACGTGCTTTTTTATGGAATGTTATAATATTTATATACATATAGATAATCTAAATTTATTATAAATATTTAAATGAGGTACTATGAAAAAACATTATATGAAAAAAATTCTAATATCAATAACTTTAGTTACCATCCCAATTTTTGGATATGTCGCTGCTTTTGGTACAGAAGCAATACAAACTAACAACAAACCAATAATCTAAAAAAGTAATTCAACAAATTTACAGGTGACAACAGATACTGCTTCCAATAGTCAAATAGCATCAAAGCAGATTGGTCACCAAAAAAATCTTGAGTATAGTCAAGGCGGCGGTCCAGCACTTAATTTTAATAACAACATGGATAATATTACCTCATTTTTATATAAAGGCAAAATTCGTTATGTAGCAAATAACAAAGATAACACTGGCATATTGGTTTATGATGAATCCTATAATCTTATTGCCTCATCAATGACAAGTCAAATGAAATTACATTCTGATAACGCGACATTCATTGAAGATGTAGCTGTTGGTACACAAGGGCGCTATATTTATATGACTGTAACTTATATTACAGGAGCGACTCGTTATAGTGCTTTTTGAGAATTAGATATCTTAAATAACGATACAAAATTCATGTTTTGAGTAGCTACAGACCAAGCAGATTATGGACCAAACTCGAATGGTGGTATTCATTCTTGCAATTCTATTGCTGTTATTCCAAGCCCATCTGGAGATTTAGTCATCGGTTTTCCTAGTTGAACTAGTGGCTATGCTTCTCCTTCAACATGGATTAATTACACCGTTATGAATCATGTAGGAATGGCTTCTCCATTGGGCGGTGGGGTTTATACTCATGAGATAAAGGCTAGTGATCTTTTTTCCCTTCATGATTATGATGATAGAAAAATAATGATGGAAGATTTTTATATATCTAGAACTAGCACTAGTGGCGTTTATGAAATGGTAGATTATGGACGCTCTCGTGATGACGGATGAAAAAATAACACAGTTTTTAATAAGGTTTTAATAAGGTTTTAATTAAGGTTGATTCTAACGGTATAATTAGTGTTGTAAACCCTAATTCTAATGAATCTAAAGTTTTATCTAATTGAAATCCGTCCAATGCTAAATCTTACCAAAATTACGCTTCACCTTTATTATATGATCATTTTAATGCATTAACAACTCGTCCACAATTCACTACCGCATTCGTTAAGGAAAAAGATGGCTCAGCAGACCCTGAAATGGTTATTTACGATAAAACCAAAGCTACAGGGGGTCATAATGTTGATCTAAATCCGACTATATATAAAACTGGTAAATCTAAAATAATTATTCAAGGTGAAATAAATAAGGATGGTAGTTTACAATTCTATTTAACACCAAATAGTAAAACTGTAGATAATAACAAATCAATGAATATCTCGCTTGCTAATAAGCTAGATAGCGATTATTATTTACCGCAAAATAATGCAGATATTGAAGGAATTAGCTGAGGAGACATCGGTGAAACCGAATTAGAATTATTTGATAATAACGGAATGGTTAGTCAATACGATACTACAAATAATGAATACACACTTCAAAAAGGAATAGAATTTAGAGCGGACACTAGTAACATTCCTCATTCTGTACCTAGTGAATTTAGTGATGCTGATATAGCAACGCTAGTACAACAAAAAGGTTTAACTAAAGATGCTTCAAAAGTTAAAATCACTTCAGTTGCTGATGATGCTAATAAGGAATTAAGTGTTGCTATATCCATCGTAGGCGATGGTGGTATTACTTATAATGCCTCGCACACCTTCAACGTATCAAAATATGTTCCTCCATCTAAATCTAATATAAATCTATGGATTATTATCGGTGCAACAGCCGGAGCTGTGGTTTTACTAGCTATCATTATTGGTACTAGTGCATGATTATATAAGAAAAAAAGAACTCCGACTAGTCATTCAGGTCGTTCGGGCCATTCAGGGCGTTCTAGAAGTGATACTCAACAATATCAAAATAGAAATAGAAAACCCAATCCAAACTCAAGCAAATACGGGTCTAATACAAAAAGAAAACGTCGTTAATATTTTTATTAATCAATGTAGTTTAATATCTATAAAATTTAAAAGTTTATCACCAGGATAAATTTTTATTAATAATATGGTGTTTAGAAAGGAATTCAAATCTCATGTGAACTTAAAGATAAGGACTATAGATCACTTTGTGTAAATTCACTTTGATGATAAAATTTATTATTAATTAAATAGAGTTCTACAAAATGAAGAAAACATTAACAAAAGAATGAGCACTAAAGATATTAAAAAATAATTGGTGAAATATATACTGCTAATTTAGATGAAACTTTAGTGAGTCAGATCATAGATAAATTATTATTGAAAATTAAATCGTGATAAAAGCAACCTTTAGAAAAAATTGATATCTGGCTTTTTATTGACAGTATTAGGTTCAAGTTAGAGACGAAGGGCGAATCTTGAAGAAAAGTATTTGCATCGCAATAAGCGTTAATATGGATGTTTTGAAGGATGTTTTAGACTTTTGAATCGTTGAAAGTGAACCGTTGAAATATAGATTAAATGCGTTTAATCGACATGAAATATTGCGATACAGAAGGTGTATTAATTAATTTATCAGATAATTTGAAAAGTATTGGTGAAGCGTTGCTTGCAATATTCCCTAATATAGAAATCAAAATTAATTATCACATCTAACGATACGATACTATCAATTAAAATCCAATCAACGGTTATCTGATTATCCTCTAGCAATTAAAATTAATCGTATACTATCATTTCTTTATAATCTCTCGATAAAGTTTAGTGATGATTATTTACAACTAATTTAAATGTATATAAAATAAAATTTGATAGTAGGGGATTGTCTTGTAATCATTATGAGCATAGTTTTGTTTTGAATGACTTAACATGCTTATTTAAAGATACTATTTTATCGTACATTTACCATAATTAAATTTACTTTTATCATATCCTTAATTAAGATCTAAAAATTATCTTTTAATTTAAAAATAGATACTATTGATTTTAAAGTAATAATAGTATAACAAGTTAATCGCATAACGATTGAATTTATTAGTGATATTATATATACATAAGTACATATTTAACATTTGTAAATTTTTTTAAAGGTGGTAATTTTAGTTATGGGTAGAAAATCATCGAGTAGAGTAAGAAGATCAAACGCAGGGCACCAGGGATATAAAGATAAAAAGCCGACTAGAAATCATACAGCAGCTAGTTCGAGATATAGTAGTGGAAGTACAAGTCAGCGACGAACAAACTCAACCAGAAAAGGTAAAAATAGTAAACATTTACAAAAAAATTATAATCATAGTTCTAAAAAAATGTGAATCACTATTGGTTCGATATTTCTTCTTGTTGTTATTTTAGTTCCAGTAATTACTGTTACTACAATTTCTTTAATCCATAAAGATAATCACGAAACTCAATATAACTTTTCTTGAAAAACCCCATCACCAGAAGATTTAAAAAAAGCGCCTAATGATCCAAGTTTCACTCCTGAATATATCCAAAAAAATTGAATATCACTTAGTGATGAATATGTATCAAAATATGGTGAACCAACTATAAAATGGGTTACCGATCCTAACGTTGGTGCTGGAACAATTAGTGTTGCATTTCCACAAGCTATTTCATACAATGGAAATAAGGCATCAAAACTAACTTGTAGATTTCAAAATTTTAAGAAAATTTGAACTAATTCATATGATTTTGCTTGAAAAACACCATCACCAGATGATTTAAAAAAGGAAACTAATAATCCAATTTTTACAGCTAATTATGCTTATAATAATTGGATGCAAATAGATAATGATTATATTAATAAATACGGTAAACCGGCTATTAAACTAACCCCTAATCATGAATTAGGAAAAATTAATTTGAAAGTTAATTTTGCTATTAGTAGCGATATTTATATAAATGGAGTAGATGCGAATGGTTCGCAAGATATTAATTTAGAAGGTTTTCAAATGCCTGCTAATACATTTGTTTTTAATTGAATTGAACCGACTGCTACTGATAAGAAAAAATTTGCAAATGATCCATCTTTTACAACAGAATATGTTTGAACACATTGAATGAAAATTGACTCGAGATATCTTAATAAATATGATAAACCTAAAGTGATAATCACACCAGACAATAATAACGGCAAGGTAAACGTCAAGATAGAATTTAATAGTAAATCTGTCATATATATTAATGGTAATTTAGTTTCAAACAATACTGCATCTATTGATTTCAGTGGATTTTCAGTACCTTATAAGTTCTTTTGAAAAGAACCGACAGCTCCAGATAAAAGTAAACTTTCATCAGATTCTTCTTTTACAGATGATTATATTTTAAATCATTGAATCACTACTGATAGTGCATACATACAAAAATATGGTAAACCAAAAATATCTCATACTTATAATGATCATGCAGGTTCATTAACAATTGAAATAACTTTTGATGAAAATGCACCTATATCTCTAAATGGTGTAAAAATTTCAAATCATGTTGTTTCTAAAACTTTTAACGGATTTGCTACCTTAGATCTTATTGCCAAATGAGACAATAGCAAGGATTATGATGTTGTCCCTAGTTCAATCACAAATCCTAGTAATTTCATTACTGTAACTAAAAACACTACATCACAAACACCGACATATAAAATAATAAAAGCTGATGATAAAATAGGTAGCTTAGAGGTTGAAGTGACTGCAGGTCAATATAAACAAACAATCTCAACAAGAATGTTTAAAATAGATGAAAATAAATATCCATCAATGAAACCACATTGTACAATAAATTTTAAAAAATATGATAAGGATTGATACAAATATGGTTGAAGTTATAGTGACCAAGCTATTTTAGATAATACCACTAATATTCTTGACCCTAATCAAGATGGTACTGATGAATGAGTCCCTGTCATAACTTGAAAGGATATAGGCGGAGGGCTGTCTAGCTTTTGATTATTTCAAGTTACAATAAATTATACGAACGCTGCGAATTCTAAAATATCTAGTATTTATTCGATAACTTTTAAATTGAGAACTCAGACAAATTAAATAAATTATTGACACCACCAAATCATTATTAATAATACTGTTATTAAAATCTAAATAAATTTAAAAGTTTATCCATTAGGATAAACTTTTATTAATAATATGGTGCTCAGAAAGGGACTTGAACCCTCAAGGTATTACTACCGGTGGATTTTGAGTCCACTGCGTCTGCCGTTCCGCCATCCGAGCTTGTAACAAATAAATTATATCAATCTTGCTATGATTTTAAACATTTATTGTAAAATATTTTTTAATCGTCTTCTAATAAGTAATTTCTTAATTCATAAATAAAACTTGTTTTATTATGCTTGTCATCTAAAACCCGTTGTATTCTTTGATCAATCGAATTATGACAAATAACATTAATAATTAGTTTAGGTTGATGGATTTGATCTTTAACTGTATCAACTATTCTAAATGAGGCTTGTTCATTATCAACAGGATTTCATGATTTATCCATAAAAACTGCAATCGTTGCAGCATCTAATGTATATCCTAAGGATGCCACTTGTAAGTTAGCCATAATAATTCTTGTTTTTTTATTTTGAAAAGTATTGATAACGTCTTGCTTTTGTTTAGCGTTTTCTTTTCCTGTTAAAAATGATAACTCATTTTGATACTTAAAATTAAATTGTTTTAAATAAGAAGTAAACTTACTAAAAACTATTACCTGTTCATCCGTGTTTTCAATTACATATGTTAAATATTCAATTAATCAATTGGTTTTTACGCTAGTCGCATCTACGTCGATTAATAACGGTTCCAAGGTAATTTGTTGAAGCCGCATGATTTGTGCGAAAATGGTGCCTTCTTGCTTCTCCTTAGCGGTATTCATGATAGTGCGACGGGCTTCAATTAACATTTTGTTATATGCTTTACGTTGACTGCTAGCCATATTTAATTCAATTGTTTTGTATGTGGTCAATGGAATCCATTGCAAATAATCTCTAACCTTTTTAATATCACATAATTCATTCACAAGAAGATTTCATTTATCTAATCTTTCAGGGCGAACTTTTCAGACCTTTTTAATCTCCGGTTCGGTTTCAATAATCTTGTTATAAAAATAACTTTTTTTATATTGGTACCGTCGACCAAAATTTCGGGTGGGATCGATTAGTTTAAAAATTTTTAAAATATCAATAGAGCTACTAACCGCTGGTGTTCCAGTTAGTGCTAAAGCATGGGTAGCATTGTTACGAATTGCATAAATTCCTTTACTTCTTTTAGTCTTATGGTTTCTTAAGAAATGGGCTTCATCAACAACTAGATAGTCAAAGTTTCTAAATAGGGTATTATCCTTTAAGAAGTCTTGGGCTAAATTATCATAACTAACGATAATTCACATGTTGGTATTAGTTTTAAAGTCTAGATAACTTTTATCACGTTTTGCTTTTGACCCTTCAATAACAGTCGCGGTTTGTTCACTTCACTTACTAATTTCATGACGTCAATGATATAGTAAGCCGTTTGGGACAGCAAAAACAACCTTATCGTAATTTTCCACCGCTTTAATAGCGACCGGGGTTTTACCCATTCGTTGTTGTCAAAACAAACCAAAGTTTTTTTTAGCTTTAATTGTAGCAATTCCATCAACTTGATAATTCCGTAACGTTTTATTCATATATTAATATTATCAATTATTCAATAATATTTAAACCTTTATGGTAATAAAAAAAAGAAACCGTGTGATTCCTTTAAATTATGTGGCTTGTATATCTGACTAAATTAATCGTCACCTAGTAAATTTATGTATAAATTATTATTGTTTTTACTAAAATATTTTTTAGAATTATTCGATAATATATTTTCTGGGCATCCGTCGTTTAAATCATATATTTTAAAAAAATCTTGATCATATTCTTTTTTGTTTGTATTCATTATTTTCTCTCTTCTATATATAATATTTCATTAACTAAATATTGTATATTTGTCCCATATTCGTTAATTATACTGCTTAGTTCAGTTTTTAGCTTTGAATTTTCTATATTTTCAATAGCTTTTTTTGAATATGAAATCATTGTATCATAATTTCATATTTTATCTTTGTATTGCTTTGGATTATTGTTATTTCTAAATTCATTGTTATCATCAAGAATTTGATTACTTATTTCACACATCCGCGATGACATATTTTTTAAAGGTAAATTATCCAATTCTAATTTCATTGCAGCGTCCCATTGCACTATGTGTAATATAAATCATAATTCGATACAGGGATTAGTAAGAATTAATCTTCATTTAAATTCCTTACTTTTTTTTATTAATTTTTTAATTCCATTATATCTAGATTCACTATAATCTAAATCTAATACAATAACCTTAACAATGCTAATTTCATTATCGTATATTTTTTTACCTGTGTTACTTTTAAGATAACTAATTAATAGTTTTTCAATTTTTACTTCATTTAAGATATTGTCCATGTATTTAAATATATTATTGTGTTTTAAAATAAATTCATGTAAAGTAATTTCTTCATTCAAATTTACACTTTTAATATAATTTCTTATATAATCTTTAATTTTACAAATCGTGGTTGAATCAATACTTTCTACTCACATAAAAACTATAGTTTTTCAATGTTTAACATTCATCTTCTCTATTTCAAAATTTGAAGAAAACATTATTTGCGATATTGCATAGATACTATCCACATCTGAATAGGTAGATAATAGATTAGGTTTAACTCAAATGATTTTTATGGATCTATTAGTTTTCTTATTTAGTGCCATAAAATAATTTTTTTCGGTCGGCCCTTCTCCTACGACCAGATATTCAATTTCCTTTTTACGCTCCAAAAAAGGGTTAATTACTCCTGTGTTATTCACTTAATATCTCCTCTAATAGTTCTATGTCATCATCAATTTTAGGTAACCCCAAATATTGACCGTCTAAGTAAGCTAAATCAATTTTCTTATCAAACCGCTCCTTGTAATCTTCAAATAAAATTATTTCACTATTGAAATTAGTTCTATTTCTATTTATTAAAGTTATTTCATCTCTTCTTAAAAATTCAAGTTGCATCACCCTAGTTTCATGGGTGATTAAAATTAATTGATTGTTATGATTACTCTTTTTATTCAATTGTAAGAAAATTTTTATAAATTGAATGCACAATAAAGGGTGAAGATCACTATTGAATTCATCAATAAAAAGTAATTTATTTTTCGAACTAAATATTAACATTAATAATTGTAATAATTTTTTTGTTCCTTTTGACATTTCAGACGGTGCAAAAACATTGCCTTTTCACAAAAAAACCATTTGACTAACTTCTAATACATTGTTATTCATAGAAAAACTATATATTTGTTCAGATGTTTGTAAAATAAAATTACTATTGGGGTTTTTTTCGAATTTATTTTTCATGTCATTAAATACTTTTTCAAATATTATAGGTTCGACTTGTATTTCATCAATTTTTACTTTTGTTCATTTTATTTCTTCTAAAAACACATCACAATATTGAAATAATTTTTCAATTTTTTTAGTAAATACTTTGGAAGAAAATAATCTATATCCACTTAAATAATTATTAGTGGAAACTGCCACAACGCCATATTCAAGATAATCATAAATTTTCTTAATAAAATTTGTTTCTTCGTTAAGTTTATTAAATTCTTTATTAACATAAAAAATATTTTTCTTTTCATTTAAAATAGTCAAAAACAAAGTTTTGGTTCTATACTCTACTTCTTTTTTATAAACATTAATATCCTTCATGGTTTGATTATCAAATTTTTTATCTATATTTACTAAATCCATATCTCTAGTAAATATATTTACACTTTTTTTAGTAGTTATATCTTTTAATCATTCTTTTGAAATAGTCATATTTTTTAAAAATAATTCAAAGCCATATTCATAGAACCTTTTATCAATTAGTAATTGAACAACGATTGTTGTAGTTTCATTTTTCATATTTTTGTCAAACCTAAATGTAGAATTCGAATATTCGCTACATGAACTATTAGCTAACAATTTTCTTAAAAAAATAAAAGCCTCAAGAAGGTTGCTTTTGCCACCAGCATTACCACCATAAATTACTTGTAACGGAACTAATTTGATAGCATCGTCACATGTATTAATTAGATGCGTATCCTTAAGTTTTGATTTTCCTGATAGCATGGTAAACGTTTGTTCATTATTATAAGATTTAAAATTTTTTAATTTAAAATTTATTAGCATAAAATATCCCCCAAAGTGATAACATCACATAAATATACTTATTACAATAAATATTATCACAATTATCAACTAAATTAAGTGAAAGTATCACCTAAACTTAAATATTTACATATTTTATAAATAAATAGTAAAATGTGTAAGCAACCGGCAGTTTAATAACACTACCAAATAATACTGGTCAAAAATAATTAATAAATCTTAAATTTAGAAAAAATCACTAATATTGTTCTATATTAGTGATTAAATCTTGTATGATCATAAAAAAAGAAACCACACGGTTTCTTTAAAATAGTAGTCTTTATATATGATTGATTTAATTATCATTAATATATTTATTATAATTCACACAATTTACTGTCCAACATAATGTTCGCAAAAAATAAACTGGGGGGGGTTATAAAAAATATCAAGGAAGGCAAGGCTGTTAAAACCAAATTTTATAAAAAAATACTCAATCATTGGAGTAGTCCCATATAATTTAGTTAATTCAAAAAATCAAAAAAAGGAACAATCCACATTATATATATTATTAAATTAAGTATCATTAATAAATTTATTCATAAATAATTGTTATGCAACAATATTCTTGTTTAATTATTTATTGTTTATTTTTATAGAGGTTGCTTAAATATTAGTAATTAACCACCTTGAAAACAATCCAATGTAAAAGTTACATAATAGCTACTTACTATGTTAGAGTTAGCAGCATTAACATAATTTAGTGTCATATCAGAATAACTGCTAGTAGCAGAACGGCGGTGGCGGTGAATGACTAGTTTCCATTCATCAACACCATCATGATTCGGATCTAGTAGATTAGTAGTGTGGTCTATAACAAGTTGATCAGAATATTTGGCATTAATATGGTAATATTTGCTACCAGCATCCCTATCAAAGTTAATATCACAATGTGGTTTAATGTTAGGATAAGTTGTTTCATCAATTTTAAAACCTCTTGTTTTTAGTGTTTGATGCGATGAACCCGCTGTTACTTCCACTTCTAAATAACCTATTTCATCATCAGCTTTTATTATTTTATATACCGGTGTAAAAGATGTAGTATTTTTTGTTATAGTAATAAAATCACTTGCATCTTTCACTGAACTAGGAATAATATCAAAATCTTTGGTATTAATATCATCCCAGTTAGCTATTAAATTTGCTTTGTTAAATCCACTAAAAGTGTTTGAGACAACATGGTTTGAAATTTCTTTTCCATTTAAATATATAAATGCATTTTTATCAAAAGTTATTTCAACTTCTAACGTTCCCTTATTGTCATCAGGACTTAGCGTTATTTTTTTTGGTTTACCATATTTAGTTGTATATGCGTTATCAATAGAAACTCAATGTTGCAAAACATAGTCACTTGTAAAACTTGACGCCGCCGCCATCTTATCTGATGATGATGGTTCCTTCCAATTAAAATCATAGGGTTTTAGAAAACCATCAAAAACATTAAATATTGTATTTTTTGTGATCAAATTACCGTTAAAATATATTTTAGCTGCTTTATTAAATTCAACCTTAATATCCATTTTTTCGTTATTACTTTCGGGAGTAATTGTTACA
Organism: Ureaplasma sp. Hg2; assembly: GCA_021378525.1. GTDB lineage: Bacteria > Bacillota_I > Bacilli_A > Mycoplasmatales > Mycoplasmoidaceae > JAACJV01. The sequence continues at coordinate 11,562 of JAACJW010000016.1, forward strand.
ACGGGTTCATGATACTTATTTAAATAATCTTGATTAATTTTAATTCAATTTCGTCGTGCATAATCATTTGTGAAAAAAGAATCACTTGATGGCTTCGCTTTATCTGTTGTAGTTGGTTCGACTCAATTAAAATTGAATGAATTAGTAGGTAGTTTAAAGCCGCTTAAACTATGCGTTACAGAATTAACCTTGTTTCCATTCATATAAACTGCTGATCCTGTGGCAAAATCAACCTTAACATCAAGCGTTCCGTTTTCATGGTGTGGGGTCAATTTAACATTAGGTTTACCATATTTTGATATATAATCATTAGCAATTTCCATTCAATTGTTATAAGCATAATCAGCAGTAAAAGTTGAATCATCAGCCATTTTTTTAGTATCACTTAAACTAACGATTGAATTTCAGGCAAAATCATAACTCTGACTTCATTTTTTCTTAAAATTTTGAAACCGATAAGTTAATATTGTTTCTTTGTTTCCTCTATATAAAACCGCTTGTGGAAACTCAGCTGTAACTGTCATAGCACCGACGTCTTCATTAATTTTAGATTTTCGTATAGTAGGTTTACCATACTTTGATATATAACTATCATCAAGGGATATTCAATTCTCTAAAATATAATCATTTGTGAAAATTTTATCACTAGGTGATCGTTTTAAATCATCAGGACTTGGATAACCTCAGGCAAATGAATTTTCAATCTTATCTTCTGGTTTTGATGTAAGCATAATATATGTTACTGTTGGTATGGTAATTACCAGAGCTAGCGATAATATACCAACAGAAACCCATACTTTTTTACTTACATGTGATGCATGTTTGGTGTTTTTACTAGGCTTTTTACTTGTTGGGTGGCTTCTCTTTACAGTCGAATGAGTTTTTACAGATGATGGATTTCTACTAGTTTTACTTGCTAAATGTTTGAATGCGCTGCATAGCATACTAGTTTTTGAATTCAAATTTCTTCTTTTAAAATTATTTTTTAAATTTAATTTATTATTAGATGAAGAATATTTATTATTCAACGAATTAGATGTTTTTTTCATAAATATTATACACCCTCTATAAACTTTGTTATCAAAATAAATAGAAATATTAATATCTATTAATATTATTATAGTTTATACAAGTTTTTTTACAAGTCAATAGTTTTAAAATCAATAAATAACTCACACATTTCCTTCACTAACATATTCGTTTAACTAATCTTTAAGGGCCAACCATTCATGTCTTTTTAAATTTTGGTTAAGTTTCAATAATCTTGTTATGAAAACAACTTTTTTATTGATAGCAGTGTCTAAAATTGCGCGCCGAATCAATTAGTTTAAAAATTTTCAAAATATCAATCAAGCTACCAACTGCTGATGTTCCAGTTAGTGGCAGGGCATAGGTGGCATTATTACTAATCGCATAAATCCCTTTACTTCTTTTAGTCTTATGATTTTTTAAGAAATAAGCTTATCAACAACTAGATAGTCAAGGTTTTTAAAGAGGGTATTACCCTTTAAGAAGTCTTGGGTTAGATCATCATAACTAACGATAATTCACATGCTGGTATTAGTTTTAAAGTCATGATAACTTTTATCACGTTTGGCTTTTGCGCCCTCAATAACAGTAGCGGTTTGTTCACTTCACTTACTAATTTCGTGACGTCAATCATATAGAAAACCATTTGGGACATCAAAAATAACCTTATCGTAATTTTCAACCGTTTAATAGCGACTGGGGTTTTATTGATATGTTGTTGTCAAAATAAACCAAAAAAAATTAGTTTTAATTATAGCAATTCCATCAACTTGATAATTCTGTAACGTTTTATTCATATATTAATATTATCAATTATTCAATAATATTTAAACCTTTATGATAATAAAAAAAACCGTGAAGTTTCCTTAAAATTAATAGGTTATATATAATGTGAATTGTAATCCCAAGTGCAACACCCTATGATAAAATTTAGGGAATGCACTTTCTTTGTAGATATATAAAAAAGTGAGTACTTACACCTCCACCAAGGAGAACAAGTACCCATGAGTAATTATAACAATTTCAAAAGAAGAAAAAATTAAAATAGAGGCATATTTAGACGCCGGTTTAAGTTTAACAGAAATTGGAATAAGATTAAATTTCCGTAAATCCAGTATCTCGCGAGAGGTTACTAAAAATAAATTACCAGATGGAACTTATAGTAGTGATTATGCAAGTGAATTGGCCGTTAAAAGAACGTCCCTATCAAAGCATAGTTTTGAAGACAAATATTGGCACTTCATTAAATTCTTTAATGACACTTATGATAAGAGAAAAGGTATAAATCATTCGATGGGCGTTGCCTATGAAAAATTCATTAAAGTACCGTGTATTAAAACGATTTATACATAAATCGATAAATGTATTCTCACGGTCAAAACCTTACGTAGTAAAAAAATACCGAAGCGCGGCCGACGTGGCATTACACCTCGTAAACACGAAGAGTTGAATATTACACTACGTTCTGGGGATGCCAATAATAAGAAGGAATATGCCCATTATAAAATTGATCTTGTCCTTTCTTCTCATAATAGTAAATCATGTGTTCTAACATTACTATAACGAAAAATTAGATACACTTATACTGCGATATTAGAAAATAAATTATAGCAAGGTGTTGGTCGGGTAATCGTCAAGATAATGACATTAAATAATTTATCTGTTAAATCGATAACATCAAATAACGGCAAGGAATTCAATGGACTGGGATTGCTTTGCAAAAGTAATGGTATTCAATATTATTATTGTGATCTTTATCATTCGAACCAACGAGGATTCAACGAAGTTTGACACACACTATTGCGTAGATGATATCCTAAGGGTTTTGATTTCAACAGAATAACTAATGTAGAATTACAAGAAACAACCGATATAATTAATAATATTAAGCGAAAAATCTTTAACTATAAAAGTTCTTCCGAATTAAAGGAAACTTTGTTAAGATATTTAAAGTGTTGCACTTGGAATATCTATTTATATAATAAAAAACAACTCCACTTTGAATGGGTAATTTCTATATCTTTTAATAAAGGTTATTATCTATTTATTTTATTTTAGCTTTTTTATTTCTCTGTTTTTTAATATCACGTTCGCGAACATCCGGTCCTTTTAACTCGATATAATTATAGAAGCTTAATGACTGAATTCGATTCATAAGACGCGCCACAGTTGTGGTAGATAATTTTTTAGAATTATTGTTGTTACGAGCTGTTTGATAATAACGTGATAATTCTTCGATCGATAAATTGCTAATAAAAATAGTTAAGAGATTATGTTGCAAACGATGATTTAAAATTGAAAAAAGAAATTCATTATGAACCCATTGGCCAACGGTTTCAGTTCCCATTTCATCAATGAATAAAACACTAACAGTTTTTAATTTTTCGATATAATCGATTTGGCTTAATTCGCCGCTACGATCAAATGATTGTTTAATTTTTAAAACAAAACTACCCATCATAATAAAAGCAACAGAACGATTAAGTCGTGCTAATTCATTAGCTAGACAAACCATTAAATAAGTTTTTCCAACGCCAAATTTTCCATATAAATAAAATCCGTGGTTGTTCTCATTCTTTTTGATTTGCTTCATTAAGTTGGCTAAATCAGCCCGGTTGCTCCCATTAATACTATCAATGTAATCAGCGTTCATCCGACTGTCTAACATTTCGTTATTAAAATCTCGAAAATAATAATTCTTAATAAAGTCTTTTTGGGCAACTTTTTTACAAGGTGTATTAACAATTTCATAATCATTATCTTTTTTTTCTAATTCATAATGATACCCATTTAAAGGGCAAGGTAAATTATCATTAACATTACATCTTTGATTCGAAATAATAACTCGGTTTAAATCAACAACATGATTACGTACTTCAGCTTCGGTCATGCCTAATTTTTTAACATATGGATGTTTCAAATATTTTTTAGTTAAATTTTCTTTAATAACCTCAAAATTAACAACCTTACTTTTTTGTTGTTTTAATTTTGATTTGTCTGCTATGGTTTTTAAATTCTTTGTTTGCTTGGCCATTTTACACCTCGCTAATCTCAATCAATTGCGTTACTAGCATTATTGACTTTTGTTTTACTACTAATCTGCTTTGGATTAGCTATCATTTTAATAGCTTCATCGCCTAATTTTAAACTTCGCTTGTTGTTTGCGGCGCGAAGATAATTAATTATTGATTCGACACTATCGATTCCTAAACGATTAATACTTAAAGCGATTCGTTTAAGATAATTTATTTCTAAACGACCTTTGTTCTTCATAATACAATAATCCACTAGAACATTAATTAAACAATCAGGAAGTTTATATGATTTTTTAAGCTGGGCAATTACTTTTCGATCTTCTTCTGAAAGTGATATTTTTTGAATTAAACTAAGATATTGCTCACTATTGATATTTTTATAATCACTAATGATATATTGAAGATTGCTGATTTTAGCATTACTAAAAAAGATCATTGCATTACGGTTGATTTTAATGGTTTCTTTAATTCCGATAACACTTGAAGTATCGATTAATAATTTTAATTTATCGTTTAATAAGAAAACGTTCACCATGTACCCCGAACGGTTTTGTTCGATTGATTGAAAACAGCAGTTAAGGATTTCATTAAATGTTAATTGATGCGTTTTAGAATATGTTTCAATTAAAGCTTTCACATCATCCTTAATAGCGACAATTGATTTCGTGTGTTTAATTAAATCATTGTACAAACGATCGAAATCAAATACTTTAATTTTGCTCACTGATTCGTCATTAAAAAATTTGTCAAATGGCATTGTGATATTCAAAGCTGTCTTGGGAATTCTCTTATTCATAAAAGTATAAGTCAAACGATCAAATTCCTTTTCACCAATGCTTTCTGATAACAAATGTTTTAGTTTTGCATTAGCGGTAAATTCCATTCAATTAAGTGGTTCTTTTAAAACATAGATATACTTAACTTCATTGTTAGTTTCTTCCATGTAAGTTTCCAACAATCCAATTGCTTCTAGTTTCTTTTTAACTTCATTAAATTCTTTATGACCAGTTTGAAGTTGTACAAAAATTCTACTATGATTTGAAGAGATTCCGCGTAACTCACTTTGAAGTTTTGCTTCATTGACAAAGAATGTATATAACGTTAGTGCGTTAGCTCCTATTATCGGAGTATATAACATTGTCAAACTAGACATATTGGGATTAAAATCATAGTTTATAGAAACAATATATTTCTGATTTTTATAATAAGACATTTTGACCACTCCTCGCTTTATTTGATTTGCAGCGCTATTTGCTTGAACAAAGGTGCGCTTGCTTCAAATATAGTTTAAATGGTTTTATTAATTTTTTCCAACATCTTTTTTAGATCATTCCCAAATTCTTCTATTGAGCCAATGTTATTCACAATCAAATTTGTTTGAATACACGGGGTTTTTATAGGGTTATGGGTGTTTCCCACATCCATTGTGGAAAACTTTCCAACATGTGAAAATTTTTTCTTATTATTTTCATTTACTATGTCACGCTTCCCGACGATTAAGATAACTTCATCAAAATATGGCTCAAAAACATCTAAATAGTTCAAATATATAGCTAATTCGACGTAAATGAGGTGATTTTTTGCCAATTCCTTCAATTTGTCAGTCATTAATGGCTGAACTAATTTGTTTAGTAATAATAATTTATTGTTATCGCCAAACACTAATTTGCCTAATTTCTTGCGATCCACCTCAACTTTGTTAACATATTCATTACCAAAAGTTTTTTTGATAAGATTATACCCAATTTCATTAAAACGATAAATGTCGTGGATATATTGATCCATCTCAAAAGTCTTAAAACCTTGTTTTTGAATGATTTTTAAAGCCGTTGATTTTCCGACGCCAGAAACTCCGGTGATACATATTATCATAATTATTTACCTCGTTTTTGACATTTCGGACAATAATAAGTACCGCGGCCGTTAACCTTCGTTTTAACAATTTCGGTGCCACAAACCTTGCAAGGTAGATTGACACGCTTATGGACCTCTAAAAACTCTTGAAAAGACCCAATTTGTCACTTACTAAAATGAAAAGAATTAATTGTCGTACCGTTCTTAGCTATTGATGCTCGTAAAATACGCTCAGCTTCTGTTGCAATACAATCAAAATCACGTTGCTTACAATTAGCGGCAATTCCCATTGGATATAATTTACAAGCAAAAAGAATTTCGTCAGCATAAATATTGCCAATTCCAGCTATCTTGCTTTGATCTAGAATTGCAGTTTTAACACAACGATGGACATTTCCAATTTGTTGTTTTATATATTTTCCATCACATAAGGGATTTAGCGGGTCAAGCGCTAATTTTTGGAGGATTTTTGAATCCATATAATTGCTTTCATTAAAAATATGAAAGGTACCAAATTGTCTAGTGTCGTGATAACGTAATTGATAATTATCAAACTTGATTATTAAATGAACGTGCTTCTTATCATAAGGTTCATCATTCTCTTGGTAATGAAATTTACCTTCCATTCTCAAGTGAGCACATAAAATTTTTTGGTGTGTTAAATGAAAAACTAAATATTTGCCCACTCGTTCAATTCGCTCAATCGTTTCATCTTTAAGAAAAAAAATAAAATCTTTAACACTACAATTTTTTATAATCTTAGGTTTTAATACTTCCACATCACTAATTTTTTTATTTAATATTTTAGTGTCTAAATAATTAATGACAGTTTGTACTTCGGGAAGCTCTGGCATTAGTAATCTCCATCAAATAAAGTTGGTTGGTCCAACTCTAAATATTTTCCTAAATTATTAATATTGAATTCATCAAATATTTCTTTTAGAGCGCTGTGATTAATTTGCTTGTAAAGATAGTCTTTGCTAGCGGTGTCATCCAATGCGTCCATTTTAATTGTTGCTAATTCCTTGCACATGTAAGGTTCATTGTCCGCTGCGATAATTTTGTTTTTTAGATTATCAGATAAGTCTTCCTTATGGTTGATAATATTTTCTAAAGTATCATATTTTAAAATTAGTTTTAAACCGGTTATTTTACCAATCCCTTTAACGCCCGGAAGATTATCTGAACTATCACCGACAATCCCCTTATAATCAACTACTTGATTAGGACGAAGTCCATCGTATAATTCTAGAAAATTATCGTTGGTGTAAACTTTAATATCTGATACTCCAGTTTTTAAAAGATTAACATTAACTAATTCATTGACCAATTGAAGCATATCTTGGTCAGATGAAAAGACATCAGTAAAGATATTGTCGTCGTGCATTATCTTACTAAAAGATCCAATAATATCGTCTGCCTCAATTCCCGGAATGCCTATAATGTGAAATCCCATGTGAGATAACACTTTTTTAATTACTGGTAATTGTTGAACCAGTGCCTCAGGCATTTTTTTTCGTCCCGCTTTATATTGCTCATATTGTTTTGCTCGAAAAGTCTGCTCAGCACAATCAAATGCAACCAAAGCATAATCATATTCTTTGTTTTCTAAAATTTTAAAACACATTAAAGCCATTAAGCGAATCGCATTATTTGGTACCATATTATGTTCCATTGCATATTCAGCTTGTTTATAAGTTGCATAAAAAGCTCGGTATGTTAATGAATTACCGTCAATTACTACTGCCTTCTTCATTTAAATCTCCTTATCTACTTTATTAATAATATAACTTTTTTTATCCCAGCCACATTTAACGCTTAAGACATAATATTTGTCTTCATGCAATTGATCCATAATTTCATTAAATTTAGTATAGAAAACCATAAGTTTGTGGATTCCACTAATATCTTCAACGTTGATTATGGCCATATCTTTATCTTGTTTGGTTTTTAATTTTTTAATTTGTCTGATTAAAACTAGTGCTTTAGCTTCGGTTTCTCCATTAATGTCAATTAGAGCTCTAATCTTAAAATCACCTTTAACTTGATCAATGTATTTTTCAAAATTATTACTTTGAAAACTAACCCCTAACAATGCCATTTCCTGTTCATATCAATATTGTTCATCTTCTTTTTGATAATGATCGTCTCATTTGATATCAAAAATCGGACTTCCGGTGATATCCATAATACCGCCCTTGCTAATAATTTCTTCAAGATTATGTATTAGAAAATCCCGCTTAACATCAAAACAATCAAAGCAACCAACCTTAATAAGTTTTTCTAAGTACGCTTTAGTAACGCCGCCGCGATATAAATAAGCAATTGCTTCCAAGAAATTTTTAAATTTTTTATCTTGAACATTACTTCTGATTAAAAGGATCTTTTTAATCGCTTCGTTACCGATTCCTTTAATGGCACTAAAACCGAAAACAATTTTGCTGCTCTTAATACTAAATCCCCCAAAGGAATCATTAATTGAAGGTCCAATGATTGCAACATTAAACTTTTTCGCTTCGCTCATATACATTAATAATTTAGCTCGACTATTGTCAGTCGATAATAATGTTGTAATAAATTCAATTGGGAAATGCGATTTTAAATATGCCATTCAATAACTGATATAAGAATAGGCAATGGAATGTGAATGATTAAAACCATAATTAGCAAATTCATAAATGTATTTATATATTTCCTTTGCAATTTCTGAATCATAATTGTTTTTTATGGCGCCCTCAATAAATTCATCTTTAAGAGATGCCATCATTGTTTCGTTCTTCTTAGAAATTGCCCTTCTAAAAATATCTGCCTTTGCTAGACTAAAATTTGCAACTGTTTGAACGATTTGAATAACTTGTTCTTGATAAACAATGATTCCATTGGTTGATTGAAGAATAGGTTCTAACCCTGGATGAACGTATGAAATTTTTTCTATACCGTTTCGACGTGCTAAAAAAGTTGGTATATTTTGTTGTGGCCCCGGTCTAAATAATGCAGAAGTAATTGAAATATCTTCAATATTTTTTGGTTTCATACGCATTATTAAATTTTTCATTCCCGGTGATTCCAATTGGAAAATACCAGCAGTTTGACCGGCACTTAAATTATTAAATATAGCTTTCTCTTCTAAGTCAATATTATAAATATCAATCATTTCGTTTCGAGTCTTCTTTACCATTTTAATAACATTATCAATTGTTGAAAGATTTCTTAATCCTAATAAATCCATTTTGATTAAACCTAATGGCTCAAGATATTCCATTGAGAATTGAGTCATCGATCAACCATTAAGGCCGTTTTGCAAGGGTACAACATTGATTAAATCTTCTTGACCTAAAACTATTCCAGCAGCATGTGTCCCGACCTGTCGTGGACTATTGATTAATTTTTGGGCAATATCAAATAATTCAGGATAACTTTGATAATCTGCTTGCAAGGTTTTACTTTGCTTAATTGCCGCCATTATATCTTTATCAAATTCAGATTTAATCGATTTCGCAATTCGATCAACAATTGGTAATTTAATATCAAGAATACGAGCCACATCACGTAAAGCCATTTTTGCTTTCATTCTTTGAAAAGTAATAATGTGAGCAACATGATCGTTTCCATATTTTTCAAATAAATGATTTATTATTTCTTCTCTTCTTGTATCGATAATATCAGTATCTATATCTGGTAAACTCGTTCTTTCGGGATTTAAGAAACGTTCAAAAAATAAATTATATCTTATCGGATCGATATCAGTGATGCCCAAAAGATATGCCACAAGCGAACCTGCGGCTGATCCACGACCCGGGCCAAACATAATGCCTTGTTTTTTACCATAATCGATAAATTCATGAACTATCAAAAAATAATCATTGTATCCCATGTTATTGATTGTATTTAATTCAAATTTTAATCTTTCAGTATATTCAACATTAAGACTATTTGAGTCCTTATCATAAATATCAATTTGATTTGCGAAACGATATTTAACGCCCGCCTTACATAAACTTTCCAAGTAAGGGCGACTAGCCAAATGATTAGGTGTGGGGAAATGTAAAATATCATTTTTAAATGGTGGCATTTTTCAATCGCAAGCATCAATAATTGAATTTAAATTTCTAATGTCGTCTTCAGAGTATTTTTTTGAAATTTCTTTATCACTTAAAAATGATTCATCCGCTTCATCTAACTCATTCAAATTTTCAATTGATAATTTCTGATCATTTTTAATAGCTTGTAAAGCCTTGTAATATTTGTAATCAGCTTGTTTTTCATATCTAACAGAAGGCATTGCTATTGAATTACTTTTATTTGGTTCAATTATAAAAAAATCTTTTTGCAAAATAATATCACCACTTTTTTTAATAACAAAAACGTTATTCAATAAATTGTGAATAACGAATGCTTCTTGTTTCATAATATGGGTTGAGATTTTAATTAAGTTTTGAAATCCCTGATGATTTTTTGCAATTAAAACTAATCTGTTGTTTTGATAGTTGATTTCTAATCCGATAATTGGCTTAAGATTCGCTTTAATCGCTTTGTTATAAAACTCGATCGCTCCATAAAGATTATCTTCGTCAGTTAAACATACATATTGTTGATTATGATCATTTGCATACTTAATAATGTCGTCAATACTTAAAGTAGAGTTTTGCAGCGAATAATGAGAGTGAACATTAAGATTGATATACATTAGTATTACTATTTATTACGGCTAATAAGAATTTTCTTAATTTCCGCTATAATCTTTGCGTCTTTTTCTTCAAATTCTAAACGATATTCTAATTGATCAGTTGTTAATAAGTTTAAATTTTCCTTATTGTCAATATCTAATGATTCTAAATCGATAACTTTTGTTTGTTCTACTTTTGTTTTTTCGAAACTTTTATGATCTTCGTCTAACGAAAACTTCAATGTTTTTGATTTATTCATATTTTATACACCCTTTTGTTAAATTTAATTATATTTATATTTTATCCTACTTTAAAATAATTATTGTTATTTTTTGCTTATTTCACGTATCTTTATTTTTTATAATTTTTTACATTCTTCTAAATATTTATCTAATGTTTGGACAACCTTCTTAAATTCCTTCGGATTTTGTAAGGTAAAACCGGCTGACAAACGATGCCCGCCACCATTAAATATCTCAATAATTTTATTAATTGGATATTTGTTACTTCTGACCGATCCTTTTCATTCTTTGCTAATTCCATCATAATAAGCTGTGGTTCAAATATCAACATTTTCGATGTTGCTTAATAAATGAACTTTTACATGGGGTACGCTAATATCATATTTTTCATTCAATCCCTTTGGGATCATCGCATAACCCACACCGTTTTTTGTGACCTCGGCATTTTTAAGGACATAACCATCTAAATATGCCTCTTTCATAGTTCGCATATAGATTGCATCGTGAACTTCTTTTCGATCGAAACCACTTTCGTACAATATCGCTACTATCCGCATTGTAGAGGGCAAAACGTTTGTTGTTAAAAAACGATCTGTATCTGTCAATAAACCAGCATAAATATATTTTGCTACCATCGGTGTAATAGTATAATCATTTTCTAAAAAAATCGTAGCTACCATCTCTGCGGTCGCAGGGTACCGGTCATCAACTCATTCAAAATTACAAATTGCTTCTGTTTTAGGATGATGATCAATCCTCATTAATTGGCGACATAATTTATGTTTCCCAGTCATAATCCGCGCTGAATTTGCTGTATCTAATATAATTCCTAATGAATCAGCAATATAACTATCGGGAACTTGATCGATGTCAAACTTAAAGAATACCGCACCTTGGTCAGGGTGCAATAAATTAGTACCGATGATTCGCGCTTGCTTATTTGGTCAATTATATTTAATAAATTCTTGCATTGCATACGCTGAACCTAACGCATCAAAATCAGGACGTTCGTGTACAAAGAGGCTGATTTTATCGTGCTGTTTTATTTTATTTAAAATTTCGCGGTTCATTTCTTTGATTTCGGTCATAATAATTTATCCTATTATTTGTTGATTTTGTTACTCTTTTATTATACTATTTTTTAATGTTGAAATATAGATATCCTCTATAAGTTCTAATTGTTCCTCTAATCATTTTGCTGTTTCAAGTTTAGGTTTTGTCGCTGGAGCTTTTGGAGCAAACAACGAACATGAATCATCGTAAGGTAATATTGAAGTTTCATAAGTGTTAATTTTTCTTGCAAAATTAATAATTTCGTTTTTATCATAGGCAACTAAAGGCCGTAAAATTAAGAAATCATTCAAAACATCGCTAATCGTAGCCATGCTTTGCAGTGTCTGACTTGCAACTTGTCCGATTGCTTCACCTGTAGCAATCGCAAGACAATTGTTTTCTTGAGCTATTTGTTTTGCAATTTTATAGAAATAGCGACGCATAATTGTGATTCGGTAGCTTTCCTTTTGAATATGCGTAATCTCATGTTGTAATTTAGTAAAATTGCAAACATATAAAGTGGCTTTCTGTAATTTTCCATCTAGGGTTACTAATTTTACCAAATCCCTTACTTTTTGTAAGGCTTCTGGTGAAGTGTGCGGCGGCGAAACAAATGTAATAAACTCCACTTCAATACCTCGCTTCATTAATAAACTTGCAGCTACTGGAGAGTCAATGCCACCACTTAAAAGTAATAAAACTTTTCCACTTGATTTAATAGGTAACCCACCAAAACCAGTTATTTTGCTTCCGTGAACAATAGCATTTTTTTGTTTTATTTCAATATATATAGTTAATTCAGGCTTATGAACATCAACTTTAATATTTGGGTTGTTTTGAAGGATAAATCCTGCTATTTTTTGTTTTATTTCTAATGAATTTAATTCATAATTTTTATTACTTCTACGAGCCTCAATTTTAAAAGTATGATAAGTATCGTTAACAAATTCTTTTGCCGCTTCAATTATATTAGATATTTCTAAATCCGTTTCATAAGCAACGCTAAAATTACCAATCCCTGGAATTCTAGCTAGAATTCCAATCACTTGGTTTAATGAATCCTCTGGAAAATCACTAAGTTGCATAGAATCAAATTGTTTTGTGATTTTAATTTCAATATCTTTTAATGCTAATCTTATATTACTTAGTAGACATTTAGAAAATTCGTTCCGGTTTTTACCTTTTAAAGTTAATTCACCATATTTAATATAAATAATCGGTTTCATACTACTTGCTTTCTAATTCTATTTTATATCATTCTAAATCATTGTCCGTCATTTTAGGGCTAACACCTTTAACAATGTACTCGTTGTATCAATTGGTAGCGTACTCAATTCATTTTTTCATTTCGTTTAGATCAACGTTAAAATCTACAATTTGAATTTCCCGTTTTGATGCAACAAATTTTTGAGGTTTAACATAATCCTCCTGTTCAAGAAAAGCGATTGCAAAAATTCCGGTATTAATGCCTCGTAAATAACAATACAAACCTAATTGAAATGCATATGAAGGTGGAATTTGAACATTTTTATCCACATCAAATCAGCTATCATGTTTTAAGTTTTTAGTTTTAACCAAAGGATAACCTTTAGCATCTTTTTGAAGGATAAATACGTTTCCCTCTTTTTTATATACAAACTTATCGATTGATGATGTCTTTATTTCAAGCATTGGTTTTTGAGGATACAAAAACTCGTTATTTTCATTCACGGGTTCACCATCAGGAATTCCACCGAAAATTTTATTTTCTTTGAATGCATCTCACTTAATTTTAAAAACATCGTATTCTAAATATTTTGTCTTGGTTTTTAATTCAACATATTCTCTTATTTTGGGTTCAATAACGTTACCAGCATTGGCTAGCATCGGATCCATATCTTCTTTATAAATACCGACCATCATCGCTCAAGTTTTCACCGGGCTACTAAAACTATTAAAATTTAGAACCGAAGCAAAACGGCTTCCGGTTATTTTTTTAAAGCGTTTACTATGAGCGGCGACAAATTCTTTTGATAGAACAATTTTACCCTCATTTATTTTAAAATCTATGTCTGGTTTTTTTGTAAATGGCATAAATACTCCTTAATGTTATATTCTTATTGTATAGAAATATAATAAGAATATGGAATTTCTTACAAAAATTAAATTTTGTTTTTATTTTAGTATTAACCCTATAAAATAAAAAACTCCTAAAACATTCATTTCCATCTTGATGGTAGGAACAATTAGTTATAAATAAAAAGATGTCTTTTTAAGGACATCTTAATAAAAATTAATATATTTATATGTTATCAATTATTCCATCGTAGGCTGATTGATATAATTTAATTACTTCCATACGAGATGGTTGGATTGGATTGGTTAACCCAGTAAAATCTTTCATCGCATTTTTGGCAATCTTTTTAAAATCCTTGGGATCAACATTTAATGCTTTAAGCGTTGTGGGGATATCAATTTTTTTATTCAATGATTGAATTGCTTCAATACACGCTTTCCCACCATCTACATCTGATAAATCATCAGTATTACATCCCATTGCTACCGCAATATCTTTTAAACGTTTTGACGTCTCTGGATCCTTGTTGTTATAAGTCTCAATATAAGGTAGTAAGATTGCATTAGCCAATCCATGAACGGCGTTATATTGCGCGCTTAACTGGTGCGACATCGCATGTACATAACCTAGTGATGCCCCATTAAATGCCATTCCTCCTAAATATTCAGCAAAAGCCATATTTTCTCTAGCTTTAATATCATTACCGTTTAAAATTACTTTTTCCAAATTATTTGCCACTAACTTTATCGCTTCAATTGCACACGCATCTGTCAATGGCGTATGTAATGGAGAAATGTATGCTTCTAAAGCGTGAGTTAACGCGTCCATTCCGGTTGCTGCTGTAGCACCTTTTGGTAAACCCACCATCAAATTAGCATCGTTAATAGCTACTTTTGCACTCATGTGTTTATCAACCAACGTCATCTTAATATGGGTCTCTGCATCACTAATAACAGCAACGTTTGTCATTTCTGAACCTGTTCCCGCTGTCGTGTTTACAGCTATCATTTTCACCATTGGTTTTTTAATTGTATTCAACCCTTGGTATTTTCTAATGTTTTTAGTGTTATTAATCAAAACGGCAGCACCTTTTGCACTATCGTGTGCTGAACCTCCGCCCAATGATATTATTAAATCTGATGAAGTTTCCTTATAAACTTTAATAATGTCTTCTACAATTTTTGAAGAAGGATTAGGTTTGACGCCTTCAAAAACGGTATAATTAATCCCACTCTCATTTAATGATTTTAGAATAATTTGTAACATTTCATTTTTTGCTAAAAAATCATCTGTCACAATTAAAGCATTACTAGCATTTAAAGTTTTAGCTTCATAGCCTATTTTTTCAACAACATTCGTACCTAATAATGAGATATCAGGAATTTGGAAAGTATCATCTTTTTGTGATCATTCCCTTAACATTGGAACCATTGCCTGTAAAAGAGATGATTTTTTAAGGGACAATAG